>JAHRVJ010000187.1 GCA_019090765.1 Ilumatobacteraceae bacterium | reverse complement strand
GATTCGTCCGCGGCGTCAGGCGCTACTGGGGATGGGTCTGAAGATGCGTCACTCACGACTTGCTGACGCTAGCTGGCCGCCGCCGATAGCGTGATCGCGTGGCAACCGATCACATTATTTGGCAGGCCGAGCCCAAGCTCACGCGGCCCGTTCTGCTGGCCGGATTCACCGGCTGGAACGATGCCGGCGACGCGTCATCGGCAGCGCTACGAACCATGATCGAGTCTTGGGGTGCTGAAGCTCTCGGAGAGATCAACCCTCAGCTGTTCACCGATTTCGCCACCGTCAGACCCCAGGTCAAACTCGACGAAGACAAGCGCCGCTCAATCGTTTGGCCGACCGTTGGAATCTGGTCGGCTTCACTCCCGGGCACCGACGTCATTCTGGTCCTCGGCCCCGAGCCTGCCCTCCAATGGCGACTATTCACTGAACAGATCGTCGGACTCGCCGAAGGCTTCGGCGCCACGATGGCCATCACTCTCGGCGCACTGCTCGCCGACGTGCCGCACTCGCGACCGGTGCCGTTGATCGGCACGGCAACCGACGATTCGCTGATCGACCGATTCGAACTCCAGCGGTCTGAGTACGAAGGTCCAACCGGAATCGTCGGGGTTCTTCACGATGCGCTGCAAGAGGCCGGACTGGCGACCGCCTCATTGTGGGCTGCCGTACCTGGGTATGCGTCTCAGATTCCTTCCCCGAAAGCCGCGATGGCGCTGGTCGAGCGAGCGTGCTCGATGATCGGGACCCCCGCCCCACTTAGCAAGCTCGCCCTTGGTGCGGCCGAATACGACTCTCAGGTCGCGGCACTCATCGGCGATGACGACGACATGGTCGAGTACTTGTCGCGGCTCGAACAGATCACCGACGACAACAGCGAAGACGATCTCTCCTCCGTTGAACCGATCGACCCTGACTCGCTGGTGCAAGAGGTTGAGCAGTTCCTGCGCGACCGCGGCACCGATTAACGCAGCTCAGCTCGAGCGCCACACCTCGTCGCGGACCGTATCGAAGGTCGCTGGCGACTCGACACCTTCGATCGCGGCGAACGCCATTGACGACCACCACGATGCTCCCGCCGTTGCTGCTGGCAGCTCCGAGGGCCCGAACCATCCAACATCAGCTGTTTCCAACGGGTGAGGTTTCAAATCGCCTCCGGTCGCAACGCAATGGAACAGCAGCATGTACATCCCGAATCTGCTGAAACCCATCCGCTGACCGTCGACGACACCCAGCAGGCGTTGCGGCTCACAGCTGATGCCCGTCTCCTCACTGACCTCTTTCACCGCCACCTCCGCAGGCGAATAGCCAACATCAGCCCACCCCGTTGGATACAACCAGATGCCCGAGTCTTTGCGTTGTACCAGCAGAATCTCGCCGTTGGAGTTGCCCACGATCGCACCGATGGCAACTTTCGGAGTGACGTAACCCGGGATCCCCTCACCAATCGATTGCATCCATTCCTGAACGAAGTGATCGGTCTCACGCTGCACTTCGACGGCCTCAGTGTCGGCGTCATCACGTTCAAGTTCACGAGCCGACGCCTTAATGTCGCCCGCGACCTGCAACACCTCTTCATACCGCTCGCGTTCGTAGAGACTTTCGGTGAACCCCATACCGGTTCTGGCAATTGCCGCCAGCGCTTCGCTCCATCGCGCCAGGTCGCGCGCACTTGCAGTCACCGCAGCCACGCTAGGGCATCAACTAGCCAACAGTGTCATGGCAGCAAGATCTGAGCGTTTAGGAAACCGCGTGCAACACGGCCCGCCGAATTTCCTGGCGATGAAAGTCCTTCGTCACCAATCCACCGTTGGAAGAACGCACGTAGAACGTGTCGACTACTTCCATCCCGGTTGTTTGGACCGTGGCATGACGGATATCGAGGCCCAACTCGGCGAGCGCTTTTGTGATGCGATGAAGAATGCCGATCTTGCTGTTCGCGCGAACTACCAGGACTGTCGAGTTGCTGGAAGCATCGTCGTCATACTCGACCGTTGGAGGTCCCGGTTGCTCGGCCTGGGTCGGGCGACGACGACGATAAGTGCGCGCCCGCTCTGCCAGCCGCGCCTCAAGCGCGAACTCGTTCGCAAGCGCCAGGCTCAGATCGCCCTCAATCGCCACCCAGTCAATACTCGAATCGGGTCCCTGGATTCGAAACTGAGATGCTGCCATCCCACCTTCGTCGGAGTGAGCCTGCGCACTCACGACGTCGAGGCCGTGGAGGGTTAACACACCTGCGATTTGGCCGAACGTTCCGGACGAATCCGGGCAAACAACGGTGACGAGGTCTTCTTGGGTAACGATATTGATTGCGCCGCGAGCCATGAGCTCCAAAGTGTCGGCATCAGGGAAGAGACGCCACGTTGCTTCGCCCACATCCCCGCCACCGAGCACGAACCGCACGCGTTCGACAAGGTCGTTAACCAGACCCTCCTTCCATGTCCCCCAAGCCGCTGGACCGGTCGCCATCGAGTCGGCCTCGGTAAGCGCATGCAACAGATCGAGCACCTCAACAGAACCCACCGCTTCGGCGACTTGGGCAATGGTTGCTTCGTCGGTCAGGTCGCGACGCATCGCCACATCAGGCAGCAGCAGATGGTGTTCGACCATCATCACGAGCACTTCAACATCGGCGGCCCCGAACCCCAACCGCGGGCCAATTGTGCGCACTAGGTCCATACCGACCTCGGTGTGATCGCCGGGGTACCCCTTACCCAGATCATGGAGGAACGCGCCCAGCACGAGCAGGTCGGGCCTCGACACCCGGTCGGCGACTTCGGCGGCGTTGGCCGCGGCCTCCCACAAGTGCCGATCAACTGTGAACCGGTGGTAGGCGTTGCGTTGCGGCTTCGAACGTACGGGTTCCCACTCGGGAAGGAGCCTGGAGATCAACTCACGCTGGTCGAGCGCTTCGAGGACACTGATCGATCGGTGTCCTTCAAGTAGCAGCGCAACCAAGTGATCGGTAGCGCCGAGCGGCCATACGCCTGGCCAGAGTTCGACCTCATCATTCAGTCGTTCAAGGGTGGCGCGACCGATCCTGCAGTCATGCCGCGCGGCGCCAACCGCGGCCTGCAGTACGAGCGTCGGGTCAGCTTGGGGGTCAGCGTCAGCAGTCAACTCGATTTCACCGGCGCGCATCACAATCCCTGGCGCAACCAACTGCTCAGGCTCGGGCCTGCTCGGAGTCGACAATCTCCCCCAGTTCTCCTCACATAGCCAACCAATCGTCCGTCCCGCCGCAGCGACGTCGGCCATGAGCACATCGGCGTCAGCCCATTCGCCCGCAACGGCGACCGCATCTTGGTCTTCGAGACGCAAGACCTCGCCGCTACGTCGGATCGTTTGGTGAAGGGCCACTCTGGCGCGCACCAAGACGCCGTAACAACGGTCGAGGTCGACTAGGTCCTCGGGTTGGATTCGGAGCCCAGCCGAGTGCGCCCACCAGAGCGACTGCACATCACGGAGGCCACCATGACCATCTTTGAGATCAGGTTCGAGCCGATATGCAACCGCCCCAGCGTCTTGACGACGTGCTTCGACTCGCGCTTGCAGTGTCTCGAGATACCGCTGGCTGCGCTTTTCCCATTGGGCTCGGCCGCTTTCGATGGCTTCACGGGCTAGCTCATCATCGCCAGCAAGTGGACGAGCTGTGATCAAGGCAGTCGCTGAATCAAGATCGGTCCGAGCGAGATCTAGTTGCTCATCAACTCTCCGTACCGCGTGGCCGACTTTCGCGCCGGCATCCCACAACGGATACCAGATCGCGCTGGCAATCGGTTCGATGAACTTGGCCACCTTCTTGGCCTTCACATCATGAACAAGTAGCAGGTCGAGGTCGCTCTGCGGGGCGAGCTCTCCCCGTCCGAAACCACCAGCGGCCAGCAGCGCTACCCGTCCCGTCTCCAACGGGTTCGCGGCGACCGCGGCATCGAATACATCGACCACCCAGTCGTCGGTGATCTGGGCCAGCGCAGCGCAGTACTCACGACCTCCGATCGCCCGATCCGGCCCGGCCGCCTCATCGAGTTGGTGTTGGCGCTTGGCTGACGTCACAATGCCCGCGAGCATACGCACCAACACCTGCCGACAAGCTTCTGTGTCCACCGCGGCACCTGGTGCCGACGAAGCAGGGCGAGACTCTTCTACCCTGCATGGTCGTGACGCACATTCGCCGGAGAGCAATACACGGGGGTCTGGCCCTAGCGCTGATCTTGGCTGCCTGCTCCAGCGACGGTGAAGCGACGCCTGAAACGACGATCGAGACCACCACCACCACGATCGACCCATCCCCGCCTAGCGACGGCCAGCTAAGTATCGGGGTGCTACTGCCAGCAACAGAGACGCTCATCGGGGAGCCAACAATTGCGGCCGTCGAAACCGCTATTGAACAAATCAATGTTGCTGGTGGAGTTCTGGGCCGACCCGTGCTGACCGTGCTGGCCGACGAAGGCAGCAGTGCCGCGGTGGCATCCGACTCGATCCAGACGCTGCTCGCGCAAAATGTCGATGCAATCGTTGGACCCGCGTCCTCGATCATCGCGCTTGACACGCTCGATGAAATCATCTCAACGGGCACAGTTGTCTGCTCCCCCACAGCCAGTGCCCAGGCACTCGATGAGTATCCCGACAACGGCCTCTTCTTCCGTACGATCCCAAGCGACTCGCTCCAAGCCAAAGCAATCGTCGAGATGGTGGCGTTAACAGGCACCACCCGAGTGTCGATCGTGTACGCCGATGATGCCTACGGCCAAGCATTCTCCCAATCCGTCGCCGACAACTTCGTGGGCCGCCCGATCTCGGTGCGCGACATGGTCCCGTTTCGGGGAGCTGACGACGACATCGCCGACGTCGCCGCCGACTTGCTTGACTCCGAACCACAGGTCGTAATCATCCTCGCGGACGGCAGCGACGGCGCGCAGTTCCTTGAGGCGCTAGACCAGCTCGATACTTCGGGCCTGAAGAGGGTGATCGTCAATGGCGCGATGCGGACCCCGAACTCGACACAACGGATTGAGACTCTGAACCCAGAACTGCGTGAGTTGATCCTCGGAGTTGCCCCACAAGCAGAAGCCGAAGATGAGGAGCAGCCGTTCGATCCCCCTGGCGCCTTCGCCACAAATGCCTTTGACTGCGTGAACCTGATTGCGTTGGCGGCCACCCAGAGCAACTCCGATGCCCCACGCGACATCGCCGATCAGATGGCCTCGGTAAGTACAGGCGGATCACTTTGCCGCACGTTTGAGTCATGCACCGAAGCTCTAAGCACGGGCCTCCAGATCAACTACGACGGCCCTTCAGACGTTACAGAATTGAACGCTCAGAGCGGCGACCCCGAACGGGCGATGTTTGACCCGTTTGTGTTCGTGGAACTCCCCGATGGGCCTCCGAAGCCGTTTCCCGTAGACGCCTAGCAGCAGGCAGATCAGAGAATGTTCTCGATCGCTTCCACATAGCCGACGTAGAAGGTTCCGAAATCACCGTACAAAGCGGAACCCTTGTCGAACCTCAAGGTGTAGACCACGTCCTTAATCACCTCGGGGCCCACCGCGAACAGGGTGACTCCCCACTCAAACTCATCGAGGCCTGTTGACGCGGTGATCAGCTGTACAAGGCGGCCCGAGAATACCCGACCACTCTTACCGTGGTCCATCATCATGTCGCGGCGTTCTTCGAAAGGCGTCGCATACCAGTTTGCGTGCGCCTCGCGCTTCTTGCTCATCGGGTAGAAACAAAAGCCGTCCATTCCCTCGGGAGGGAGCTGCGGGTGGAGGCGCGCCTCCTGCATGTGTTCAGGGATGCCCTTGGCGTACTCGCTGACCTCAGTGATCGACACGTAGCTGTCGACAATGTCGATGCCAGCGGCTTGCAGAGCCGACTGCAGCGTTCGCAGCGTTCGCCAGTCAGCGCTGAGAGCCATAAAGGCAAGGTCGGCCTTATGCCCGAGGATTGCCGCGGTCACTACTTGACAGTCGTCGGCTTCGGCGGCACGCACCGCGGCGATTGCGGCGTCCTTATCGAGTTGCGGTGTGGGCTTGCCGAACAGGTGGAGAACACTGAGGCCAACTTCCATGCGCATGGAAGCCATGCTAGGACTCCGCTGCTCGCATTGTCTCCCGACTGGGCCTTTCCGGAGAGTAAATATTGAAGCTGTCGTCGCGCATGAACCCGACCAACACCAGGTTGGCTCGGCGGGCCGCCGCCACCGCCAGCGCAGTTGGCGCGCTGGCCGCCAAGAGTGTTGAAAAGCCTGCGGACCACGCCTTTTGGACCATCTCGATGCTGGCTCGACCGCTGACGAATAGTCCGCGGCCAGTGGCGGGAAGCTCGCTCTGGGACCCGAGCAGTATCGAGCCGACGACCTTGTCAACGGCGTTGTGTCGCCCGACGTCTTCGCGGACCACCAACACAGATCCTTCGCTGTCGAAGACCGCCGAGGCGTGAACCGAGCCGGTTGCTTCAAAGAGCGGCTGCATCGACCGCACGGTGCGGGGAATGGCAGCGAGCACGTCGACCGCGATCGGATCGCTCAGAGGCAACGGGCTGTGTGTGGCACACATTTCTTCGAGGTGATCGTTGCCGCACCAGCCACAACTGGAGTGCACGTTTCCGATCCGGGGCGTCGCACTCGGGGCGCGTCCGCCTGTGTCGACGGTGACGATGTTGAACTCACTGTCGATTGCGGGGCCGTCGGCGCAATACCGCACGCTCAGAATCGGGCTGCCAGCGAGCAGGCGTTCGGTTAAGCAGAAACCCGCGGCCAATTCGTAGTCGTGGCCGGGCGTACGCATCGTGGTCGCCACCGTCGTTCCGTCGAGCTGAATCGACATTGGCTCTTCGACCACAAGTTCGTCGGGAGCGCGTTTGGCCTCGTGTGGGCGACAAGAGTGGGCCACCTTCGTGACAATTAGCCGCTCCGTTAGTCGCCGTACCACTTGGCCAACTTAGATGACGTCATCGGCGTCGTCACCATGGCTGGCCGACGCTCGCGTGATGGGTTGTCTAGCTCTACTCGCTGCCGCCGGCGACGGCCGGAATGATCGACACGGTGATGCCGTCGCCAACTTTGGTGTCAAGTCCGTCGAGGTAGCGGACGTCATCGTCGTCGACGAAAATGTTTACGAACTTCCGCAAGCTGCCATCTTCGTCAACAAGCCTGTCGCCGAGTCCAGGGTGAGCGGCCTCAAGCGCGCTAACGATTTCGGTGAGTGGGCCGGATTCGACCAACACCTGCTTGTTGCCCCCAGTCAATGGGCGCATGGTGGTCGGAATTCGAACGGTCACAGCCATGTTCCGCAGGCTAGCGGCGCTATTCCTTACCTACATGGTCGACAATTGCGAACCGACTCTGCCAGTAATGTGCCGAGCGTGGGCATCAAACGCGTTGTCGCCGCCCCTGACAAGTTTCGGGGCACCGTTTCGGCGCAGGAGGCAGCCAGAGCAATCGGCCATGCCTGCTGGGAGTTGGGGATTGAGTGTGACGAGGTTCCGATGGCCGACGGAGGCGACGGGCTGCTCGACGCGCTAGGAGGCGCTAATAGAACAACGGTCGTCACCGGGCCACTTGGCGATCCGGTCGAGGCCGGATGGCGCTTGGCAAAAGACACCGCCGTCATCGAGATGGCGAGAGCGAGCGGTCTCAGCATCGCTGGCGGATCAGCCGGCAACGAACCACTTGACGCCACAACCGCGGGGACCGGCGAACTGATCGACCACGCACTCGACGCGGGAGCGCGTCGCATCATTGTCGGCTTGGGCGGGTCGGCCACTACCGATGGTGGGTTCGGTGCCATCAGAGCGATCACTGCAATCGCTCGCCTCAAGCAAGTTGAACTGCTTGTGGCGTGCGATGTCACGACCACCTTTACTGCCGCCGCTGAGGTGTTTGGCCCACAGAAGGGTGCCAGCCCGGCCGAGGTGAAGATGCTGACGCGACGGCTCGAACGGATGCTGCAAATGTTCCAGGACGACTTTGACGCCGACGTATCCAGTGTGCGTGGCGGCGGCGCGGCAGGAGGCTTAGGCGGTGCGCTGGCAGCACTCGGCGGCACTCTGCTCCCGGGGTTTGAGCTTGTCGCCGACGAGGTCGATCTTTATGACTGCCTCGATGGCGCTGACCTGATAGTCACCGGTGAGGGGAGCCTCGACAAAACGAGCTTCGAAGGCAAAGTTGTGGGCGGCGTGGCCACCATTGCCAGCGACGCCGACATTCCGGTACTCGCGATCGTCGGTTCAGCCGACCCGGCAGTTATGCGAGAACATGGCGGTATCAGCGTCATCTCGCTCGAAGATCGATTTGGGGCCGAAGCCGCGTTCGCCGAACCCAAGCATTGCATTGAACGAGCGGCGACAGATTGGCTGTCAGCGCCCTCCGATGGGGTGGTCAGCCGTCTGTTGTGACGGCTTCGATCGTAGTCTCCGCGCCCTCTTCGACCGTGGTAGTCGTGCCGCCGGATACAGCGGGCGATGTTCCGGTGGAGGGTGTTTCATCTACCTCGGCTGCTCCCGACATTTCCTCGAGAGTCTTGTCAGCCTGATTGGTACCCAGCATCACCAACACACCTGCGTCGCCAAGCGCGCCGCCCTGAACTGGTGGCGGCGCCGGCACAGTTTCGACTGTTAAGGAACCCATCACGAGGGCCACAGAGTTAGCGACGTCCTGCGCCGCAGCGATGCCCGGGTCGTAGTAGACGACTGAATCTTCCTGCTGTCCGGAGGTGCCGTTGGTGGGTTCGCCCATCGTGAATCCGGCAAGTTCAAGCGTGTCAGTCATGCGGCCAGCAGACCCGGACACGCCGCTGACGTTCGCAACGATCACAGTGGCGCCTTCGGTGACCAGCGTGGTGGTAGGCGCGACGACCGTCGTTGTTGTGGCGGGACCATCGGCGGCTGTTGTTGTGGTGGCATCGACCTGCGACCCGCCTGATGAGTCGCCTGAGCCACCATCGTCGGTGATGTTGTTGAGGATTAAGAAACCAGCGATTACAGCCACAACTGCGAGAACAATGCTGAGCGTGGAGCCGACCGGTGACCCGCCTACGCCTTGGCGCGGCGATCGACTCGGTTGATTTGCGCCTGACGGCACCGCTGGATCTTCGTTACTCATCCCCGTACTCCCTCTGCTGTCCCGCTAGAAGCTACGCCATCGAGCCGGGCCTTTCGGGCTCGGAGACGCAGACGCTTGAGGCGACGAACGACTAGCGGGTCGCAGTCCATCGCCGTGGGATCATCGAGCACCTTCGTTAGTTCCGCCTGGTACTCGTCGGGCGAACATTGGAAGCGGGCGCGAATCACCTGATCGCGAGGCTCATCGTTGTTCCACCAGGACCGTTCAAATTCGAGAATTGCGGTGGCGCGTTCGCTGAGCATCCAGCACAGGTTGGCCGGTCAGCCAGTCGAATTACAAGCACCCTGGCGAATTCTGTAAGAAATCCTTCGGCACAGGCCCTCAAATGACTGCCAGAAGGGGTCACTTAAGTGCGCCCATGGTGGGATTAGCATACCCCCTGGGGTATGCTCACCCGGATGGTAGACGTCACGGAAGCAGCAAACGGAGACCTCCCTCCGTCACCGCATGGACCGCAGCACCACCACCGCCCGAGCGGCATCGTGGCACGAGGATCAATCGCGCTGGTCGAAATGTCGATGCGCTACCCGAAACGAATCGTTGCAATAGCGGCCGTACTCACCGCGATCTTCGGAGTGATGTTCATCCGGGTCACAGTCGACACCGACCCAGAAAACATGCTGCCCGCCGACGCCGATGTACGTGTCCTCAACGCCGAGATCCGCGAGAACTTTGGCACGGGCGACATGATCGTGGTCGGCGT
>JAHRVJ010000186.1 GCA_019090765.1 Ilumatobacteraceae bacterium | reverse complement strand
GGACCCCCGAAGGCACGCTGAAGCTGATCCAAGAGTGGGGAGTGACCAGCAGCCACATGGTGCCAACGATGTTCCATCGGTTACTTGGGCTACCCGACGACGTCCGCGCCGCCGCCGACACGTCGACGCTGAGTTCGATCATCCACGCCGCGGCACCCTGCCCCGTGGATGTCAAAGCCAAAATGATCGACTGGTGGGGGCCAGTAATCTACGAGTACTACGCCGCTACCGAAGGCGGTGGTTCCTACGTCAATTCGGCGCAGTGGCTCGAACGTCCCGGAACCGTCGGGTGCCCGTTCCCCGGCTCGACCCTGAAGATCTTCGACGACGATGGCAACGAGCTGCCCGCGGGCGAGGTGGGAACGGTCTATATGGGTACGGGGAGGGGTGAGTTCGAGTACTACAAGGACGACCAGAAGACCCAGGAAAGCCGCCGTAACGGCTTGTTCACGGTTGGCGACATGGGGTACCTCGACGATGAAGGATGGCTCTTCCTGTCAGACCGCAAGGCCGACATGATCATCTCCGGCGGGGTCAATATCTACCCCGCAGAGATCGAGGGCACGCTGCTCGCTCACCCAGAGGTTGCTGATGCTGCGGTAATCGGTGTGCCCGATGATGAATGGGGAGAGTCGGTGAAGGCCGTCGTGCAGGCCAAGGACCCCAATCGGGCGGGGGACGAGTTCGCCGAAGAACTGACCGTCTGGTGCCGCGAACGGCTCGCCGGGTTTAAGTGTCCGCGATCAATCGACTTTCGAGCAGAACTGCCGCGATACCCGACCGGCAAGCTCTATAAGCGCCTGATCCGCGACGAGTACTGGGAAGGCACGACCCGTTCGATCTAGTTAAGCGATCAGAACTTGACCATGCACTTTCGTGGTCCGCGTACCTGACCACCCTTCCAGGTGACATCGTCGGGATCGATCAGCTCGAACTCGGGGATCCGTTCCAT
Organism: Ilumatobacteraceae bacterium; assembly: GCA_019090765.1. Classification (GTDB taxonomy): domain Bacteria; phylum Actinomycetota; class Acidimicrobiia; order Acidimicrobiales; family Ilumatobacteraceae; genus Sva-07. The sequence continues at coordinate 1,651 of JAHRVJ010000186.1, read as the reverse complement.
CCACACTTGAAGCGCCACTCGCAACTCCAGCCGGGCCAGATTGGAGCCAGCGCAACGATGAATTCCGGCGCCAAAGGCGACATGTCGATTGTGCTCACGATCGAGAACTACCTCATCAGGATTCTCGAAAACTCGTGGGTCTCGGTTGGCCGCGGGGAACGTCATCAGTATCCGATCGCCGGCGCTCATCGGGCACCCTTCAAACTCGGTGTCGTGATCGACAATCCGAGCCATCGTGACCGGCGCGTACGCCCGCAGTAGTTCCTCGACAGCTGAAATCCAGATATCGGGGTTCTCGCGCAACTGAGCACGATGATCGGCGCGGCCGGCCAAATGCCACAGCGACGCACCAATCGCCGACCAAGTGGTATCGATGCCGGCAATCAGCATCAGGTTGCAGGACCCGAGCACAAACATGTCGGAGGCTGGTTCGCCATCTATCTCAAGATTCATCAGATCAGTGATGAGGTCGTCCTCGCGAGGGTTGGCGCGGCGGTCTTCGATTTGTTCCATGAAGAACGTGATGATCTTCATCCGGTTTTCCATGCCGACTTCGGGGTCGAGTAATCCGAGTTCGAGTACGCCACGCACCCACTCGACGAATTCGTCTTCCATTTCGAACGGCACACCGAGGATCATCGAGATCACCCGCACCGGGATGCGCTGCGCGTAGTCGCTGGCGGCGTCGGCAGTACCATTTTCGATGAACCCGTCGATCAGTGAATTGCAGAGATCGCGCGTGATCGACTCGTATTTCATGACCGTTTTGGGCGCGAAAGTGGGAAGGATCGCTCGCCGGTGGATGTGGTGTTCGGGAGGATCGGAGTCGATTGGCGGGACGCGGACACCGCCATAGGCTCCTTCTCGGGACTCCGCAGATTGTCCGATCACGCCCACTTCACGCGATGTGAAGATCTCAGGAGACTGCGCCATTGAGACAATATCGGAATGTCGTGTAGGCATCCACGACCCACCGTGCAGGTCAGTGTGAGCAATCGGACACTCCGACTCACGAATTCGATCGAATACCGAAAACGGATCTTCAACGAAGTCATCGTCGAAGATGTCGTAGTGGCTCAGTAGCACTTCAAGGTTGGCGTTGCGCACTCCCATGGCTTGTTCCTCATCCCCAAGGTCGGCGACGATCCCCCATGAATCGCTCACCAGACCCGTTGGTCGGAACCATAGCACTGAGCGCTGTGGCGATTCGACGCCGACTACGTTTGGGGCGCGTCTCGGCGATTAGGAGACCGACGAGACGATCCGACTAGTCTGCCTTGTAGCCACAGAGTTCGGTCGCGGGGGCGACCACCACTCTCACTGTGACACCTGACACCACGGGGGAATAATGAAGTATCGAGCAGCGGTGGATCGCAGCACCTCACCGTTGCCTGCTGTTCCAGATGCGGTGTCGAACTGCAACGTGGCCATCGGGCAGGCCCGATGAGTTATGTGAACGGAACCATTCTGGGAGTGTTTCTCGGCGCGCCGTATGCGTTGCTAGCGATCGTGGTCACCCTGATGTACCGCTCAACGGGCGTCCTATCACTCGCTCACGCCGGGTTCGCCACCATCGCGGCGTACGTCTATATCGATCTTGCCGGTCCGCTCGGCGATGATCAATGGCCCGCGTTACCAGCCGCAATCGTGG
>JAHRVJ010000185.1 GCA_019090765.1 Ilumatobacteraceae bacterium | reverse complement strand
TCCGCGAGCAGCCCATTGACCTTGACGGCTGCTTCAGTCGCGACCGGATTGGCAAAGAAATTCGACACATGCAGTAACCGCTCGAGTTGGTCGCCAACAGCTTCGGCAACAACAGAATTCGAATGGCCAAGCGAGACAACCGCGATCCCCGCGAGGAAGTCGAGATAGCGCTTGCCGTTGGAGTCCCAAAGCTCAGTGCCTTGGCCGCGCTCGAACATGATCGCTGGCGGCCCGAAGACCGGCATGAAAGGGCAGTTCTCCATTGGCGCATGCGCGAAGGCGTGCGACTGGCTTGATTCGGCGTTTGCCATTACTCCATCTCCCTACTGTTCATGACCATTGTTCCGATCCCGTCGTCGGTGAACACCTCGAGCAACAGCACATGCGCAATCCGCCCGTCGAGAATGTGGGCCCGATGGACTCCATTACGAACGGCCTGGACGCAACTGGCGACCTTGGGGATCATCCCGCCAACAATCGTCCCGTCATCGACCATGGCGTCGAGTTCGGCGGCGGTGATTTGCCGGATTAGGCTTGCGGCATCACTGACATCGCGGCGTAGCCCTTCGATATCGGTGAGATAGACCAACTTCTCAGCACCCATTGCTTCGGCAATCGCACCTGCAACTGTGTCGGCGTTGATGTTGTATGCCTGCCCTTGCTCGTCGCTGCCGATTGTGGCGATCACCGGTATGAACTCGTCGTCAATCAGCCGGTGGATTACCTCGGGATTGATTTCGGTGACATCTCCAACGAAGCCAAGTTCAGGGTTGCGGGTCTCGGCACGAATCAGGCCTGCATCGACACCGCTAATGCCCACTGCGAATCGGCCGTGAACGTTGATCGCCGCGACCAACTGGGGGTTGACCTGGCCCTTGAGCACCATCCGAGCAATTTCAACCGTTTCTCGGTCGGTAACCCGCAGGCCGTCGACGAACTCGGGCTCTTTGCCGAGCTTGGCCATCAGCGCCGAGATCTGCGGCCCGCCCCCATGCACCACGATCGGGCGCATCCCCACCAAACGCATCAGCACGATGTCTTCAGCAAACAATGCCAGTGCATCGTGCTCGGAAGTGCCAGCAAGAGCATTTCCGCCGTACTTGACGACAACTGTCTTACCTGCGAAACGGCGAATATACGGCAGCGCCTCAACCAGCGTAGAAGCCTTCAACGCCGCCGCTGTGGAAGCCTCAGTGCCTGCAGTCATGGCGCCACCCCAACCGTGGCGAGCCCGGCCATTTCGTCGATGCCGAGTGCAACGTTCGCCGCTTGCACCGCCCCGCCCGATGCGCCTTTCGTGAGGTTGTCGATGGCACACATCGCAATCACCGTTCCCGTCCGTTCGTCGTACTGAGCCGACACATGAGCAGCGTTGGCGCCGAGTACCGATTTCGTTTCCGGAGGGCCATCGATCACAGCGACGAAGGGCTCGCCGGCGAAGAAGGACCTCAGCGCCTGCTTAACAGCTTCGTCAGTACAGCCATCGGCCGGGCGGGCGTAACACGTGGCCAGTAGACCACGGCTCATCGGCACGAGATGCGGGGTAAAGATCAGTTCGCCGCCAATCTCTTGTTCCATCTCGGGTGTGTGCCGGTGCTTGCCTAGGCCATACGCCATGACGTTGGAGTCGATATTGGTAAACACATTCGTTTCTGTCGGCTTACGGCCAGCACCAGTGATACCAGTGAGTGTGTTGACAATTAGGCCTGTCGTTTCGATCAGCCCGGCCTCAACAAGGGGCCGCAACGCCAGCGTCGCCGCAGTGACGTGGCAACCTGGCGTCGATACCAGCCGAGCACCAGCAAGTTCCCTTCGATGTAATTCGGGCAGCCCGAACACCGCTTCAGCAAGCAATTCCGGTTGGTCGTGTTCAAACCCGTAAAACGTGGGATAGGCGCCAGCGTCTTTCAGCCTGAACGCTGCTGAAAGATCAACGACGCAGTCAACCGACCCCACCAGATCTGGGGCCAGCGCCATGGAGGCCTCGTGGGGCAGGCCGAGGAACACAAGGTCAAGGTTCGCCGTCTGCGCCTTATCGAATTCAGTAAAAACAAGGTCGGGATATGCAACTTCGAGCGAAGGGTAGAGGTCGGCCGCCCGACGACCAGCCATCGAGTCTCCAGTTGCGATGACAACATCGAAGTTCGGGTGCTGTGCAGCAAGTCGTAGCAATTCAGCACCGGTAAAGCCGGATGCGCCGATAATCCCCACCGCGATGGCAGAGTCCGTACCTGGTGTTGTTACCGAGACCATCTGCATGATCATACGCCCTGTTGAATGTTCATGCAACGTGGGGTCGGGCTGGATATCTTCGCTGCTGCCGCCTATTGTTTGGCCCGCCGTGATTCGGTAATTGCTTAGCCATTATCGTCACGGCTTCCAATCATCCAAAACGATCAACCTCTGGAGATCACCAAACATGTCGGAAAAATTCACCTACGAAGGCACCAGCAAGACGCTCGAGACCGCCGAAGGCAATCTCCACTACCACGATCTCGGTGAAGGTCCTACCCTCATCCTGCTCCACGGCTCAGGTCCCGGCGTTAGCGCGTGGGCGAACTTCCGCAGCAACATCGACCTCTTCTCGCAGTACTTCCACTGTCTGCTGCTCGACATGCCTGGCTTCGGTGGCTCCGACGATGTTGAAGGCCACCCGATGATGACCGCGCCTGCCGCAGTCGTCCGGTTCATGGATGGTCTCGGCATCGAGAAGGCCAACCTTCTCGGTAACTCAATGGGCGGCGGAGTCGCAGCCAACGTTGCAGCCGATCACCCCGACCGCGTCATCCGGATCGCCATGATTGGCGGCATCGGTATGCCACTGTTCAACTCCTTCCCACCCGAGGGCATCAAGCTGCTCGCCGATTTCGTCGCCGACCCGACCCGCGAACGAATCGTCACATGGATGGAATCAATGGTCTATGACCAGTCGCTGATCACCGAGGAGTTCGTCGACGAGCGCTTCGAGCAGGCCACCAAGTCAGCCGCGAACGAGTCGATTCAGAAGATGTACTCCCGCGAAAGCCTTGAGATGATGCGTCAGTTCATGGGCGGCGCCGCCATGCTCAACCGCCTCGAGTTCATGGGTCGCATTGAGGCTCCGACACTCATCACTTGGGGACGCGACGACCGGGTGAGCCCGCTCGACATGGCACTCGTGCCGATGCGCCTGATCAAGAAGGCCGAACTGCACACGTTCTACGATTGCGGTCACTGGGCCATGATCGAGCGTAAGGAAGAGTTCGAGTCGACAATGATGTCGTTCTTCCGTCGCAGCAGCTGAACTCATGGTTACAGAAACGACCGCCCAGCCAGACGCCAACTCCCCCGCTGCGAAGCGGCGGGCCGAAGTGGCGGCCGAACTCGCGAACAAAACCATGTACGAACTACTTGGTAGCGAAGACGGCATCAAGGCCATCGTCGATTCGTTCTACGATGTCATGGACCGAGACGAGGAGTTCGCGCTGATTCGCGACATGCACAAGGCTGACCTCAGCCCGATGCGCGTGAGTCTGTTCGAGTTCCTCTCAGGTTGGTTGGGCGGTCCGCCGCTGTTCATCGAGCGCAATGGCAGCCCGTGCCTCACCGGCGCGCACGCCCCCTACAACGTTGATGAGCAGGCTGGCGAGCTGTGGGTTTCCTGCATGAACAGAGCTTTGGCAGAAGCCGAAGTTGAAGAGAAGTACCGCGACCTGTTGGCCCCCGCTTTCGAGCGGATGGCCGACATGGTTCGCAACGATGGCTGAGGCTGCGACGGCCAACACATCGGGCAGACTGGGAAGATGATTCCGGGAACGCCGCCCACGAAGGGACGCTTGCTAGTCGCGACGCCACCCCTCGAAGACGAGAACTTTGATCGCACTGTCATCTTCATGCTTGAGCATCAAGATGACGGTGCGATTGGGGTCGTCATCAATCGGCCGAGCGTGGAGAGTCTTGACGAACCACTTGATCGGTGGATTGATCTCCAATCCGTGCCTTCGTCAGTTTTCCTAGGCGGCCCAGTTGAGGAAGATGCACTGATCGCGCTTGCTGAAACCAAGGCGCTGCTCAACGATCCCGTCGAATATTTGTCGCCCATCTCGGGGAAAATCGCGTCCGCCGACCTGACTGCGGACCCCGCCCTCGTAGCTGGTGAAGTCCGTGGCGTGCGCGTCTTTCGCGGGTACGCCGGGTGGGGCCCCGGTCAACTGGAAGGCGAAATATCATCCGGCGCCTGGTTGGTGCTCGACTCTGAAACAGGCGACCTCTTCTCCAACGAGCCTGATGAACTGTGGCGAACTGTGATCCGTCGCCAACCGGGGCGCCTGGCGTGGCTAGCCGATGCCCCCGATGATCTCAGTTCGAACTGAGCTGAGAGTCAGGCGAGCCGTTAGCTGGTCAACACTGCAACAGCGTCTTCCGCGCGCGCCACCGGTACCAGCAGGTGGTCGTGGCGATAGCCGGCGAGAACGTTGCACGAGATACCTTCGCCCGTTAGCCGCTCACTAACCGCAGCGGTCAAGCCCACTGCTTCGAGGCTGGACTGAACGCTAAGCGTTAGCCATGCCAGACGCACCGAAATCGGCCGCCCACCCTGTTCAGCGTCACCGACCTCCAGCACGACAGTTGTCATTTCTCCTTCGACAACGGTGGCTTGGGCAACGGCAATTAGATCCGGTGTTAGCGCCAGCACCTCGATATAGGTGAACTCGCCGGGACGCCGATCGACGCTGAGGTTTCGCAGCATTCGATCGAGATCAGTGTCACCCGGTGCTGCCACTGGTTAGCTCCGCAGCTCGGCGCCGAGCTTGGTAGCCGCTGCTTCGACCGCGCGCCGCACATCAGCGACATCTTGGTCGGTCAGGTTTCGATCATCCGATTGCAAGCGGATGCGATATGCCAACGAACGTGATCCGGTTTCAACACGGTCACCGCGGTAGACGTCAAACAGCGCCAAGTCGACCAGCAGTTTGCCCGCTCCTTGGCGGATCGCCTTTTCCAACTTCTCTGCCGGGACACCTTCGGCCAGCACGAACGCAAGGTCGAGGTCGCTTGACGGATACCGACTCGTCAGCTTCCATTGGTTGGGCTTGGTTTTCCGGTCGAGCAATTGATCGAGATCGAGTTCGAGGATCGCAACACGTTCGTCAACATCGAAAGCAGCCAGCACGTCTGGGGCCACTTCGCCCACCGCACCAAGCGGGTCCTTGCCAGCCTGCAAAGTTGCTGACCGAGTGGCGTGCAGACCGTCGGGAACTCGTGACTGGTCCAGCCGCGCGCCTGCGCCAAGCACTGCGGCCAGCTCTCTCCATACGACGAGCGCCGCGGGGGCCTCGCTGCCGGCGAGCACGATTGTCAACGCCTCGTACTCCCCCGGAAGCTCACCGTCACCGGGCGGATAGACATGGCCCACCTCAAACAGCTGAACGCCCGATTGCCGGTGCGACTCGTTGTAGGCGATTGCTTCCAAGAGGCCCGGGCGGAGCGAGGTACGGAGCACGCTCTCTTCAGTGACTAGGGGGTTGGTGATAGCAATCGCGTCAACCGGCAGCCCGGCTTTGGCAAGGGTGTCCGGCGCGAGGAACGGGGTCGGCATCGCTTCGGAGATCCCCAATCCGAGCAGCACTTCGCGCACTAGGCGGCGACGCTGCTGTCGCAGAGTGAGGCCGCCGTGAAGCACCGACTTCGGAACAGTTTTTCCAAGTCGCTCGTAGCCATAGTGGCGGGCGACCTCTTCAACCACGTCGATCTCTGCAGTCGAGTCAAGCCGCCATGTGGGCAACACGACTTGACGCGTGTCGCCGGTACCCGAAACGGTGTAGCCAATTGGGTCGAGTAGGGGTGGTAAATCGTCGATTGAGAGTTCTGTGCCGAGCACCCGGTTGACCGCACTGATCCGAACATCAACGGAGCGTTGCTCGGCTGGAAGGTGATCCGTCCGCTCGTCAGCCGCGCCAGCGTGAACTGTCAAGTCCGGGCAAGTCTCCGACAGCAGCTCCACGAAACGAGCGATTGCGTTCGGCATTCCGTATGGATCGGCACCACGCTCAAAGCGGACCGAGGCATCTGACCGAAGGTTGGTTCGGGTCACGGTGCGGCCGATTCCGACGATTGAGAACCACGCCATTTCGAGCGCGATCACGGTGGTCGCGTCGGTAATCTCAGTATCGAGGCCACCCATGATTCCACCAACACCGATAGGGACATCATTGCCATCACAGATGAACAGATCGTCGTCGGTGAAGGTGCGTTCTTCACCATCGAGAGTCGTGAGTTTCTCACCCTCGGCAGCGAGCCTCACGCGGAAGCCGCCACCGCCCAGAGTGTCGATGTCGAACGCGTGGCTCGGCTGATTGAGCTCCAACATCACATAGTTGCTGACGTCGACCACGTTACTAATTGGCCGCATACCAGCGGCGTTGAGGCGGCGCGCCATCCAGCCCGCCGAAGGTCTTACCTCAACCCCGGACATCACCGTTGAGGTGAAGCGGGCGCACCGGTCACCGTCGATGATCTCGACCGGCGCAGTTCGTTCGTCGCCAGTGACCGACAAGATGGGAGTGGGAGGCCGAAACTCAACACCAAGCTTGGCGGCTAAGTCGCGAGCGATTCCTACGTAACCCCAACAATCTGGACGGTTGCGGCTGACGTCGGCATCGATCAGCACATCAGGTTGCAGCCCAAGCGCCTCGCCATACGGCAAGCCCAAGGCTGTGTCGCTGGGCAGAATGTAGATTCCCGAGTGGTCGTCGCCGAGCCCCAACTCGCTTGAGGAACACAGCATCCCTTCGGAGTCGATACCGAGAATGCCACGACGCTCGATTGTTTGGCCATTGAGCATCGTGGTGCCAAGCGTGGCCATTGCCACAACATCGCTGGCATTCATGTTGAATGCACCACACCACACGTGGTGCTCGGTGCCGTCGCCAGTGTCGACATACACCCGTTGGACCTTGGCAGCGTCGGGGTGCTGCTCCAGGCGTACCACTCGCGCGGTAACTACCCCAGGAACCGTCTCCCCTACAACCTCTATTCCTTCGACTTCAAGCCCAAGCGAGGTCAGTCCGTCGGCGACGCGTTGCACGGCCTGTGAGTCGGCCGGGTCGCCGAAATCGCCGTATTCGTTTAACCATGAAAGCAAGATCTTCATGTCAACATCCCCTCAGAACTGCTCGATGAACCGAATGTCGTTGGTGTACATCTCGCGAATGTCCTCCACGCCGTGCCGCTCCTTGGCCATGCGATCGATCCCGAAGCCGAACGCGAACCCGCTCCACTCCTCGGGATCGAGCCCGCCTGCGCGCAGAACGTTGGGGTGCACCATGCCCGAACCGCCCAGTTCGATCCACTCGCCGTTGGGCCGTTGGATGTCGAACTCGGCCGATGGCTCGGTGAATGGGAAGTAGCTCGGGCGCAAACGAGAGTTAAAGCCTGCCCCAAAGAAGGCTTTGGTAAAGGCTTCAATCGTGCCAGCGAGATCGGCCATCGTGATACCGCGATCGATCACAAGGCATTCGATCTGGTGGAAGACCGGCATATGGGTGGCGTCGGGCGTGTCCCGACGGAACACCCGGCCTGGCGCAACGATGTAGATCGGCGGCTCGGATTCGAGCATCGTGCGAATCTGGACCGGCGATGTATGCGTACGCAATAGCGTCTCGCCTGCATTTCCTTCGGGCGGAATGTGATCAACGAACAAGGTGTCGAACTCGCCGCGCGCAGGGTGCCCATCCCCCATATTGAGCGCTTCGAAGTTGTGCCAGTCGGTCTCGACCTCGGGCCCCTCGACAACCTGAAATCCAAGCCCGATAAACACGTCTTCCAACCGTTCCCATGCTTGGGTGACCAGGTGGGCATGGCCACGAGCGGGCCGCTTAGTGAACTCTGTTAGATCGATCCGCTCGGATTCGACTTGCTCTGCCAGCGCTGCTGATGAAAGCACTTCGCGCTGGGTGTCGAGCGAGTCTCCTACAGTGGAAATGGCCTCGTTGATTGCCTGGCCCGCGGCTTTCTTCTCCTCGACCGTTTCCAGGGCGCCGAGCTTCGTCTTCAACTGCGCTAGCTCGCCCTTCTTTCCGGCGAGGCGCGTCGTCAGCAGCGCGACCTCATCGAGGGTGGCGGCGGCAGCGATTTGGGTGAGCGCAGCGTCGCGAGCGGCGGTGATGTCAGTGAGCACTGGGACCTTTCAGATACGTAATCGTGCGGGAGCGGCGAAGTGAGCGACCCGGGCAAACTCAGGAAATGGCACCGACGCGATTCATCGCTGAGGTGTACCTGCCATCCCCGAGGTTCACCCGGGGCATGGAAATCGCTGCGACTGCGGCTTCACGTCCACCGAGGCTACCTGCCCGGCAACGCCCCTGCGCTTGCCAACGCATTGGTGGTCGCGTTGCTGCTGATGGCCGGGGCTGCCGCTCTAGCAGCCCGATCAAGCTCGGCCGATTGGCGATGGCTAGTCCGCCGAATCAAGATCCGGCGGGGAGTCCTGCTCAGAGTCGCTGAGGAAGTCCCAAGGATCAGACTCGTCGAGCAGGATGCGAAACTGCTCAACCTCGGCATCGATGGCCTGCTCGTCGTACTCTTCGTGCTCCCCGACCGGAATGGTGCCAGCCTCGTCGAGAACGTGCTCGCTGACAAACAGCGGAGCATGCAAACGCATTGCCAACGCAATCGCATCCGAAGGACGCGTATCAAGCCGGCGCTCGCCCGTTGGCCCGCTCACGGCCAGATTTGCGACGAACGAACCATTCTGCAAATCAGTCACCTCGACCGCATCGAGATGCCCGTCGAAACTTTCCACGAGCGCAGCCATCAGATCGTGCGTCATGGGATGCGGCATCTGCTTACCACTCGCAGCCATCGCGATCGACGCTGCCTCAGCTCCCCCGACAACAATCGGCAACAGCCTGTTCGGAGCCTCTTGCTCACGAAGCACGAGCATTGCCGCGCCACTACTGGGGTCCACCTGAACTCCGACTAGCTCGACTGACAACATACAAACATGATACACCATGTATCAGCTTTTCTGACTATCGTCAGGCAATCTTCAACTGGAGTGGAGGTCAATCTCCACTGCGGCCCACACAACCGACCCAACGGCAAACAAATGACCCCCGCAGGACAAACCATGCGAGGGCCATCTGGTTAACGGAGAAACGCTGCTCTGACGATTAGAAGTGCGAGTCGAGCTTGTCTAACTCGGCGCGGAACTTCTTCCACGCATCCTTCGCGTCGTCATCGACGTCATCAGCGGCGTCATCAATCGCGCTGTCAAGAGAATCGGCGTCTGACTTCACATCCGCCCAAGCCTGCTTAGCGTCATCGCTTGGGCTGGCGTCTTTCACATCGTCAGCAAGACGGACCACTTCGGCATAGACATCGTCCCACTCTGACGCCACATCATCGGGGAGGTTCTTGGCGTGTTCATCGAAGCTGCTACCCGCAGACTTGACATCTGCCCATAGGTCCGAGGACGCGTTCTCCACATCGTCAGCGGCGTCGTCGGCAGCATTCTCGACATCGTCGGCTGCATCCTCAATGTCGTCGCCGGCGTCGTCAAGGGCATTCTCGACGTCATCTTTAGAACTGTCGTCATCGGAGCCGCATCCGGCGGTCACTAGCAACGCCGCACACGCCATAGCGGCAGCGCCGCGATACCTAAGTGTCTTCTTCATGGGGGAATCATCCTTACTGTTGGCTTTCCAGCATCGAGTTCACCCGCGCCTTGGGGAAAGTTGAAGCGACCAACATATCGGAGAGTAGTCGTCTGCCCACTACACGCGGTCACGACCGATCCGCATCTAACACCTGGGGTGGCACCAGCGATCGTTGGCGAGCGGCCTTCATCGGCGGTTATGTTACGGAAATGGACTCGAACAATGGCGTGTCGCCGCGTTCCGAATACGGGGGCATGACTCGATCACCGCAAACTGAGCTCGAAGCACTCGAACAGTTCCTCGACTTCTATCGGACGGTCTTGGCCCGAAAAGCCGAAGGCCTCACCAGTGAGCAACTCAAGCTCAGGGCTGCTGCGTCGAGCCTGACGCTCGGCGGGCTGGTCAAACACATGGCCCTCGTTGAAGATCATTGGTTCACCAACCTCTTCGCAGACGAGCCCATGCCCGACCCTTGGGCGTCGGCCTCCTGGGATGATGACCCTGACTGGGAGATGACGAGCGCCCGCGAGGACTCGCCAAGCGACCTGCTGGACCTCTATGACCTCGCATGCGACCGCAGCCGGGTGGTCGTGGCCGCGGCGCCGTCGCTCGACACAGCGATGCCCGCGAAGAACGCCGGCAGACATGGGGCTACCAACCTCAGGTGGATCATGTTGCACATGATCGAGGAATACGCCCGACACACCGGCCACGCCGACCTCATCCGTGAGGCGATCGACGGCCAGAGCGGCGACTAGCCGACCAAGCCCGGCGGACCCGGGACGTCAGTTTGCTCGTTGGCGGGCGGCTTCGAAGGCCAGCAGAGTTGTAGCCATAGCAACGTTCAATGACTCGCTGCGGCCGGCATGGGGAACCGTGACCCAACAGCCAATTGGGCCGACTGAATCGGTCCACTCTTCGGGGAGTCCGGCCGCTTCGTTGCCCATCACGAGCGCGATCCGGCCTTTGAAATTGGCTGACGTGTACGGCTCCGTAGTACGACTTGGATCATCGTGACTTGTCGATCCGAATAGTTCAAACCCCGATTCGGCCACCTGATCGATCGTGGCGACCACGACCGGCACATGGAACAAAGCTCCCGCCGAGGCGCGGACGGTTTTGGGGTTGTACTGATCAACGCTGCCGGGCGTAAGCACCACGAGATCAGCCCCGGCAGCTTCAACGGATCGCAGCATCGTTCCCAGATTGCCTGGGTCGCTGACACGATCGAGAACGACCACGAATGAGGCCGCTGCCATCGCGTCAGCGGGGTCCGTATCGGGCTCGCGCATGTTGACAACAGTCAACGGCGGCTGAGGGTGATCAGTCGAGGCCACTCGCTCGAACACTCCTTCGGCGAACGAAAAACAGTCACCGGCACCCTCAATCGAGCCATCCACATCTGTTGGCCAGAACTGAGCTTGGCACTCCCACCCAGCGGCAACTGCTTCGACGGTGAGGACCTGACCTTCGACAACGAACTGGCCGTCGTCGTAACGCGAACTGCGACGCCCCAAGAGGCGCCGCAGTTGTTGAACTTTGCTGTTAT
>JAHRVJ010000184.1 GCA_019090765.1 Ilumatobacteraceae bacterium | reverse complement strand
CTGACGGCCGGGAGTGGACACGGCCAATAGGTCGGCGGGGCGCGATCACCCCAGAGTAATCCTCCCGTCGACAGTGCGACAGCATGTACCAGTACCCGGACAATGACTCAAGGGACTGGCAAACAAGCCAGCTCTGTCACCAAATGATGCTCCGCTTGAGCGTGCCGAGAACGTGTCAGGCGATCCCTACGGGTGATCCGGGCCTTCACCTGGCAGCGCAACGGCGGTGAGGAGACCTCATTACTCCCCGACCGCCGTTGGCCCCGATTAACCCGCTGTGCGCCTCAGGCGCGAGAGGCGTTGACCGGCGGGATGTCGCCGACGGACGGCGGGTAGAACTGCGCACACCAGCTGCGCAGTTGAAGTAGGTCCTTGCCTTCTTCGCGTGCAGGGTTCGGATTCTCCAGGTACTCCATGTTCTCCCAGATCGGGAAGTCCTGAGGGATAACCCCGACCTGGAGGTCGATCATGGACTTCGCCATTCCCTCGGGAAGGTCACCTGTCTCGCCCTCGCCTCGTTTCGATGCTTGCTGGAAATAGTAAGCGGAGTAGTTCTCATCGATTGGGGTGATGCTGGTAACCATCACCGTTGGCCAGATGCCAGGGAATCGAACTGTTCCGAAGCCGATTCCGAAACCTTCGATCTCCATCATCGATTCCACTGGCCCGCCAGGCGTCAGCCAGGTTGACTTCTTGCCCCGTCCGTATTCGACGGCGACATCGAAACGGATCCAGTGGTCTTTGCTGCGAACCTCGACCAGTTCCGGCGGGTCCGTGTGGCCATGGACATACTCGATGTGAGCGAAATCAACAGCGTTCTCCAACGGCATCTGAGGATGGCACTTGACTTTCCAGAGGTGGTCGCTGTACTCGTTGTGCAGTGAGTAGAAGTCGTCTCCTTCGAGTTCAGGGATCTTCGGGGGTTCCCAATACGGCTCACCGCCGGGCTCCCAATCGTTCCAAGTGACAATGTTTCCGTACCACTCCCGGACGTGCCAATTTCCAACCCGAACGTTCGGCTTGCAATCTTCGACGCTGTATGGGATTGCGGTGTTACGACCCTCGGTGTCCCAGCACCATCCGTGCCAGGGGCACTGCACAGAGTCACCGTTGACCTTGCCGCCTACCCCGAGATGGGCGCCGAGGTGCTGGCAATGAGCGTCCAACAGACCTACTTCGCCACTCTCGTTACGGAACAGCACGAGGTCCTTGCCGAAGTACTTGACTGCCCGCACGTCGCCAGCGAGCAACTCGTGCGATCGGCCGATTTGAAACCAGCCTCGGGGAAACGGATGTTGAGGGGAACTGAGAGCATTTGGCATGTGGTGAAGTCTTTCTTGCTAGCCGAAGGCGGAGCCGCCCTCGAGTCGTAACGTTACAATATCCAGAACTCGTAAAGTATGTAAAATCAGTGCCGAGTCGGCTTCAACTTCTTGATCTTGATGCCGGCTTCGTCTCGGTCCCAGGTGGCGTCGTTGATACCTTCTTCTCGAAGTGTGAACTTGAGTACCCGGCCAACTGCATTGCGTGGCAAGTGATCTACAAACTCGATGTATCGAGGGATCGCGAAGAACGGAATGTGCTCCTCGCAATACCGGATGAGCTCTTCGTGTGTGACGCTGTCGTCCGTGCGGACCAGGCATGCCTTTACGTCGTCCTCCCCGAGTGGGCTGGGGACGGCCACCACCGCCGCGTCGGCGATGGCCGGATGACCGATCAGGGCAGCTTCCACCTCCATGGAGGACATGTTCTCTCCGCGGCGGCGCAAGGCGTCCTTCTTGCGGTCAACAAAAGTGACGTAACCATCCTCATCGATGCGGCCGTAGTCGCCAGTGTGGAACCAGAGGGTGCGCATTCGTTCGAGGGTCTCCTCAGGACGGTTGAAATACCCTTCGAACATCACATTCGGCTCTTTCGGTCGGGCGACGATCTCGCCCACCTCGCCCGGTGCGACAGCTTGATCGTGGTCATCGACGATCTGAACGTCGAATGACGAGTTGGGCTTTCCGGCAGTGCCCGGTTTCATCACGTCGTTGAGGTTGTGCACAGAAATTGGGAAACACTCGGTCATGCCGTACATCGTGACAAGCCTGCAGTTGTACCTTTCCTGAATCGGCTCGATCCACCCAGGAGGTATCGGGGCAGCGCCGAGAACCCTGATCGGCAGGTCTGCATCCGAGGGGTCCTCCGGAAGATCCCAAACCATGTTCAGCATCGGGCCAACCAGAATCATGCCGGTGCAGTTGTACTTACGAACCTGATCCCAGGTTCCCGTGAGGCTGAACCAACTGTCGAGGATCGCAGTACATCCCACCCACATCGCGCAACCGAGCACCCCGAGGAGACCACTGAAGTGGAACAGGGGTACAGCGCCATACCACACGTCGGTTCTGAGCATCTCGTTGTTCTCAGCGATGACCCGTGCACCGTTGACGAAATAGTGGTTCGAGACCACCACGCCCTTGGACTTGCCAGTCGTGCCAGACGTGAACAAGATGGCGAGCGGGTCTCCGGGATCTGGTTGATGGTCGGTCTCCAAATGAGACTCCGTGCCCTCATACAGGACCGATACATCCGCGACGTTGTATCGGCTCCGAAGTCCTGGGAGATCAACCAGCCCCTCCGCGCGAGCCACCAGAACGTCTTGCAGACCGGGCACATCGTCTTGGATCTGTTCGAGACGCGGAAACAGAGCGGGTTCGGTAATCACCAATTCGAACCCTGCCTCGTTCACTTGGTGGGACAGGAAGTCCCCCACCTGGGCCGTGTTGATCGGGACCGCGAGCACTCCGAGCCTCGACGCGGCGACCAGAATGTCCATGATCTCTGGACAGTTGTTGAGGTAGATACCGACGACATCGCCGGGTTCGAGCCCCCGTCCGTTGAGAACATTGGCGACGCGGATGCTCCGTCGGCGCAGGTCCCCCCAAGTGACCGGGACGTCGTCGTACAGCGCATAAGGCTTCTCTCCGAGTGCGCTCCAGCGCTCGTCTACCAGTCCTGCCAGGGTCAATCTGTTGCTCACGTATTCGCTCCAGTTGCTTCGGTGATGTCGTTGTGGGTGAGGGTGTTGTGGGTGAAGGTCTTGTGGGGATCGCGGTAATCGAGCGTGGCTCGGCTACGTGTCTCGTCTGTCCGTCTTGGCCTTGAGTGCTGCAAGCGCCGCGGCAACGTCGGGTGTCGTGAAGCTCTCACTCTGGGCGGCGAGGGCGAAGGGAAGCGTGATCCCGACGGCCGCTGCCAGGTGTTGGTTGAGCGCCAGCTTGGTTTGCTGCACGGCAAACGGAGGTAGGTCGGCCAGCCGTTTCGCAGTCGCAAGCGCCGCGGATAGCAATTCTTCTGCCGGAAAGACTCGATTGGCGAGCCCGACACGGTAAGCCTCTTCGGCAGATATCCGGTCTCCGGTCAGGATGTACTCCTTGGCTCTGAGTAGGCCGGCAGCCAGCGGCCAGCTAGCGACTGCCCCATCGCCAGCCACGAGCCCGATTGCAATGTGCGGATCGGAAAGGAATGCAGACTCGGCGAGATAGACCATGTCACAGCACGTGGCGATGGTCGCACCGAGCCCGACTGCTGGGCCGTTGACGGCAGCCACGATGGGAAGCGGGCAGGAGATGATCTCGTGCACAAGTTCGCCGGCCTGGCGCATACTCGCTCGACGGGCGTCGGCATCGTCGATCTGGATCTGAAGGGTATCGAGGTCACCTCCGGCGCTGAATGCTCGACCGGCGCCGGTGAGAACGACCGCCCGCGCATCGTTATCTTCGGCAAGTTGTCGCCATAGGTGCGTCAATCCGTCGTGAAGAGCTGGGACGATCGCGTTGAGTTGATCCGGACGGTTCAGGGTCACGATCCGGACGTGGCCGTCGCTGGTTACGACGATCGATTCAGGAAGATCGTATTCGGCCGGTAGATCGTTGCTCACTGAGGGGAGCTCGACATCGGTGGGGTCTCGATTGGGAGGCCGACAAGTCGGCGGCCATTGTCGCGCATTATCTTGCGCGTGTCGGATGCCGAGAGCGAGTCGGGAAGGCTTTCCAAGTAACTCCTCGGCTCGGCCAGCCCCTCCGGATGGGGCCAATCGGAGCCGAACACAATGGAGTCAGCACCGATCAGGTCGATCAGTTCAGTGTGATCGTCTTCGAAATACGGCGACACGACAACGTGCTCGCGGAAGATCTCACTCGGGCGTCCCTTTGGGGCCTGACCGCCAACCCATTGCCCGAATCGGCCCATCCCTTTCATCTTGTCGAGCCGCTTCAGAAGATAGGGCAGCCAAGAAGATCCGTTCTCGATGGTCATCACCTTCAGATTCGGGAAGCGGCCGAATAGGTCGGCATAGATGAGAGCGGCGAGCGTGTCCATAATCGGTCGATCACCGAAGAACATCGCCCACTGCAGAGCTGACTGCTTGTGAGACCGAGGATTAGGCAGCTCACCGAGCTGCGTTGACATCAGCTCGTTGTAACCGGCTTCGCAGATGTGAAACGCAACAGGGATCCGGGCTTCGTTGCAGAGCGCCCAGAACGGATCAAAATGTGGATCGGCGATGTTGCGCCCATCAACTGGCGTCGGCCGCAGGTGAACAATCCGTGCTCCGGCCTCGATGACGCGCTTGAGCTCTTCAACGGCCAAGTCGATGTCGACGAGAGAGAGGAGCGGGACGCCGAAGATTCGATCCTCATAGGCGAAGCCCCAGTCCTCTTCGAGCCAGCGATTGAACGCTCTGAGGTTGGCGAAGGTTCCCTCGTGGTCGTGGCGCATCTGGTGTTCGACTGTGACGCCGAGCGTGGGCAGCATGACCGCCGACTCGACGCCCTGTCTATCCATCGCTGCGAGTCGGGCATCCCGGTTGACGAACTCGGGCTGCATCTCATAGTGGGGCCGCTCACCGGTATCGGCGCGCTTGCCCCTCATCAGCTCTGCAAGAGCACCCGGTGCGGGCGCGTCCTGGAAGAGCGGAGTCAAGAATGTGAAGGGTTCGTCACCAATGAGAATTCGGTCACGATCACGATCGTCGGTTACCACGCGGATCGCGCGATCCTGATAGCGCTCTTCCATGTGACGCGTGAATGCATCTCGTGGTTCGTAGTAATGGTTGTCCGAATCGAATAGCAAATACGGTGTGGTCATCTAGTCCCCTGTTCCAATATCTCGCCAGTCCCGGTGCCCCTGCCGGCGAAGATGACGCTGAGCAATCCGTTGTCGGCTCAGCATTGATTGTACCTAGTTTACATCGGCGTGCTACTGTAAACTAATCGTAGGGGGAGCTACCAAATATGGGTGCGACGATCGCGCCTGTGTGCGAACGGCATTTGAACCCCCTTTGTCAACTAGAGCGTTCGCAGGACGCAAGGGGAGGCTTTCATGACCAAGCAGCGAGTGGATTCCAACGACTCGAAGGCACGTGGACGACAACGCGCGCATTCCAGAAGTGGCAAGATGCGTATCGCCGCGTTGGCCGCAGGCGCGATGATTGTCGTAGCGGCCTGTAGCAGCGACAGCGATGACAGTACGGTCGAGACTGACCCAGTAACCAGCGACGCCACAGCATCGCCCGATGGAACGGCAGCCAGCGGTACAGAAGCACCGCCTACAGACAGCGCCGCGCCGCCCGCAGAGACAGTGAATCCCCCCGTTGACAGCGTGGAGCCGCCAGAACCGATCGTCGAATTGGCGTTCGACCTCGAGGCCAATCCACCGGAGCTTCAAGGAGTAACCGACACGTCGGTGAAAGTCGGTGGCTTGTCAACGCTAACGAGCCCACGGCTGGCCACGTTCACAGGAGTCGATGTCGGCGCCCAGGTCTACTTTGACAGTGTCAACGCCAACGGTGGTATAGCTGGCCGACAGATCGACTTCATCGGAGTCAAGGACGACGGAGAGAACAACGAACAGAACATTACCCAGGCCCGAAGCCTCGTCGAAGAGGAAGAGGTGTTCGCTGTCGTGCCAGTCGTATCCAGTTTCTTTGCCGGGTCATCGGTTCTTCAGGATGTCGGAATCCCGTACTTCGGTTGGGGATTCCACGAGGCGTTCTGCGACACCCCGGAGGGATTCAGCTTCAACGGATGCGGTAATCCAAAGGTCGATGATCACCCGGCATACGCATGGCCGGGCCTGATTGCAGAGCTGTACCCAGATGCGAAGACGGTCGCATTCTCCGCTGAGGACACCGAAGCGGCCCGTGCTGGCGTCGACCGATACCTCAGGTCCCTCGATGAACTCGGATTGGAAGAAGTCCTGGTTGACACCGGAATCCCGATCGATCCCGGTACCGACTACACACCATTTGCCCAGAGAATTATCGAGGCCAACCCCGACGTCGTGTTCATCGTCTCCGGTGCTTCCACTGCTATCCAGTTGGCTGGCCGTTTACAAGCGTCCGGATTCGAGGGCAAAGTCACGACACCGGCGATCTACGATCCGCGCGTCCTGGCGGTCGAGTCGGCGGCGCAAGCGGTCGAGGGCGCAACTGCCTATGTCGGGTTCGCCACTTTCCAGTCCGAAGACAACCCGGGAATTGCCCAGCTCAAGGCCGACGTCGCTGAGTTTGCTCCCGAGGGAACCGTACTGACCCAGCCACTTGCATCGGGATACTTCTCGGCGATGCTGTTCAGCCAGATCCTGGAGGCCGTTGGAACCGACCTGACCTACGAAGCATTCTACGAAGCAGCGAACTCGACTGTCTTCGATGGCGGAGGGGCTCTTGCGGCTCTCACCTTCCCGGAAGCCCATTCGTTTCCCAGGGAATGTGGTGCGCTGGCCGGAGTCGTTGACAGCGTCTTCGTTGAGGCGGTTGAGTTGACCTGCATCCGGTGAACCCCCCAGTCAGCGACAGCAATGGACTGTCGGTCGAAAACCTGAGCGTCAGCTTCGGCGGCGTTCAAGCCCTGCGCGACGTGAGGGTGCAGGTCTCGCCTGGGGAAATCCACGGAGTCATCGGGCCCAACGGTGCCGGTAAGACCACGTTGTTTGACGTGATCGCCGGTGTCGTTCGGGCCGATACCGGCAAGATTTCGCTCGGTAGCGACGTGATCACGCGAAGCTCGCCAACGGCTCGGGCGCGACTCGGTGTCCGAAGAACTTTTCAACGCGCCCAGGTATTTGGCCATCTGAGTGTTCGGGACAATCTGCTGACTGCCATCGAATGGCGGGGAGGCGGGGGTGGCGTTCTTGCCGACGTACTCAAGCGGGTCCCGTCCAGGCAACAACTGGAGGTGGAGCGACAGCGCCGGGTAGACGAAGTGTTGGCGATGTGCGAACTCGAAGATGTCGCCTCGATCCTGGCCGCGGCGTTGCCAATCGGCCGAGCCCGGATGGTTGAATTGGGTCGCGCGATCGTCGATGAACCGAGACTCCTCCTGCTTGACGAGCCGACATCAGGGCTTGACGAGGTCGAGACAGAAAGGCTGGCGCAGATAGTCCGGATGGTCGCCGCTGGAGAAAAGTGTGGCGTCCTACTTGTGGAGCACGACATCGCCTTCATCATGTCTTTGAGTGATTCACTGACCGCGCTCAACCTCGGCGAAGTACTTGCCGACGGACCTGCCAGCGACGTGATCGCCAGTACCGCCGTTCACGATGCATACCTGGGTACGGGCGCTACGACGTGAGCAAGTTTCTAAGCCTGGCGCTCAGCGGCGGCATCTTTGGAGGAATATATGGTCTGTTTGCCAGCGGGTTGGTGCTCACGTATACGACGACCAAGGTCTTCAACTTCGCGTACGGCGCGATCGCCTTCTGCAGTGCCTACGTTTTCTTTCAACTCAACAGCGGTCTTGGTCTCGCGATCGTCCCCTCGGCTCTGCTGACGATCGGCGTTTTCGCTCCACTCTTGGGGCTGCTGCTCGACACCATCATTTTCAGGGCTCTAACTCGCCGCAACGAGGTCGTGCGGATTGTTGCAACCATCGGTCTTGCCGTTGCCCTGCCACCGCTGATATTACTGATCGGGTCGTGGCTGACAGTCACTGCCGGCGTGGACCTCGCCAGCGATCAGCAGGTCTTCCTGCCACCGGGCTTGGGGCCAGCGCCGCCAGCGCGCTGGCAGATCGCCGACGGCGTCGTACTCGACTCAAATCAACTTGCCGTGTTCGTCGCCGCGGTCATCGTGGCTGCAGGCCTCTGGTTAATCATCCGCCATACTCGGCTCGGCCTGTCGATCCGGGCGACGGTCGACCGGACTGACCTCGCTTCGGCTCGTGGGATCGACACGGTGAGAACTTCACGTATCTCGACTGTCACCTCCACAACTATCGCCGGTTTGGCGGGCGTCTTGATCGCCCCCTTGTTCAACCTCGAGCCGACGGTCTTCACCTTCTTGATGTTTGTTGCCACGGCCGCAGCGGTCATCGGCCGGCTCCAGTCGATCCCCATCGCGATGGCCGCGGGTGTTGCCCTCGGAGTCGTACAGAGCCTGGTCTCAGGGTACGTCGAAGTATCGCCACAACTGCTGCCGGGGTTGCGCTCCGCCGTGCCATTCGTGCTGCTGCTCGGCGGCCTACTACTGCTCGGCCGAGATCGCTCTCGGCGCGCCGGCACCACAATCGAAGAAACCGCTGCACCCGATGTTTCGGGTGATGTCGTGGCCTGGCGCCGCCGGCTCCCGTGGGCACTGTGCGCAGTGGCCTTCATTGGTTGGGTATTCCTCGTCGACGAATTCCAAGCCAGTCTGGCAGCCAAGTCAATGGCCATGGCGGTGATATTCCTGTCGTTTGTCATCGTGACGGGCATCGGGTCGATGGTCTCTCTGGCCCAAGCGGCCTTTGCGATGTCGGGCGCTGTAACGGCAGCAATCCTCACCAGCCACGGCTGGCCCTTCTTCCTCGCAGCCGCAGTTGGTGCCGTCGTGGCGATGCTTGCGGGCCTGCTGGTTGCCATTCCGTCCTTGCGTCTCGGCGGCCTGTCACTCGCGCTCGCGACCTTGGCGATGGGTTTCATGGCTGACCGAGTGGTGTTTCGTATCGAGGCGGTAACGGGGGGCTCGAGCGGAAGAGAGTTGCCCCGGCCCAGCCTCGGCCCGATCTCGCTAGATAGCGATCGCGCATACGCAATCGTGTTGCTTGCGATTTTCGGCCTGCTCGCGCTGTTCGTTACGAATATCATCAAATCACCGACAGGCCGAGCGATGGGGGCGGTGCGTTCCTCAGAGGTTGCCGCCGCCTCAGTGGGTGTGTCGCCGGTCAGGGCCAAGCTGACCATGTTCAGTGTGTCGGCGATGGTGGCCGGGTTCGGTGGCGCCCTGATGGCGTCGACGAACATGCGAATCTCGAGCACAGACTTCAGCACCCCATTGGGTCTTGTCTGGGTCGCCGTGGTCGCCGTTTTCGGCATTCAGCGAGTCGGTGGTGCCTTTGCCGCAGGTCTTGCATTTGTGTTCTTGCCAAGTGTCGTCGGGTGGTTCACCGACTCGACCTTGTGGCCACAAGTCCTCTTCGGTCTCGGTGCAGTTGCCGTAGTGCGGTATCCCTATGGGCTGCTGTCAGTGTCGACGTTCAAGCGGCGTCGCCGGACGCCGGCTGATCGTGAACATTATTTGGAACACGAACAGCCGCCCTCCACCCCGAGCCCTGAGGTATCGATCGACGATGGATCGCAGGGGATCTGCCGACTGGAGGGAATCGTCGCTGGTTACGGAGGTGTCGAGGTCCTACACGGCATCGACTTTTCGGTACCTCGCGGGGGGATACTGGCCATCGTCGGGCCCAATGGCGCTGGCAAGTCGACTCTTTGCTCAGTCATGGCGGGATTGCTGCCGTCAACGGCGGGCAGCGTAGAGTTCGACGGTGTCGACATCTCGCAGCTGCCCGCTGACAAGCGTGCCTCGATCGGGCTGGTGTTGGCCCCCGAGAGCCGTGGCATCTTCCCTGGACTCACCGTCGAGGAGAACCTCGCAGTGTGGCTCTCTGATCCCGGGGATCGCGAACTGGTGATGCAGCGTTTTCCGGCATTGGCTCCACGGAGGAAGCTGATGGCGAACCTGCTGTCAGGTGGCGAGCAGCAGATTCTCACGATGGCTCCCCTCCTTATCCGGCCTCCACAGCTACTCATTTCAGACGAACCGACGCTCGGCCTGGCGCCGCGGATCACCGAATCGTTGTTCGAACTGATGGCAGAGTTGCGCGACGGCGGGACGACGATTGTGTTGGTCGCTGAACAGGCTGCCAATCTCCTGGAGATTGCCGATCACATTGTTGTCATGGACCTCGGGCGTGTCCTTGCCGCAGGCCCCGTCGAACACTTCGATTCGCAGATCATTACGGATCTCTACTTCGGTGAGAGCGCTTCGGGACGTACGATCTGATGGCGGATGAACCCCACACACGCTGGGGCCACGATGCTCCCAGCTCCTTTGAGGAAGCTCGCAAGCGGCTGATCCGCGCGACCGAAGTGTGTTTCGAAAAATTCGGCGTTCACAAGGCCACGGTCGGCGACATCGCTCTCCAAGCACAGGTGTCCCGGCCGACGGTGTATCGCTATTTCCCGGGCGGTCGTGACGAACTGACACTCGCTGTGTTGTTGCGCGAGACAGCTCATCTGAGTGACGAACTTCACGAGATCCTCGAAGGAATCGAACGCTTGGACGACAAACTCGTCGAGGTGATCTTGACGATCGTTCGTCGCGTTCCTGAAGATGCCAAGCTGAGAATGCTCTTATCCACCGATACCGCGGGCCGCACCTCGTCGCTGGCGGCGAATTCGGAAGCGGTGCTCGCCGCGGCACAACAGTTATTCGGTCCTTTTCTGGGCGAGGCCGAAGCCGAGGGCTACCTGCGCCCAGGTGCCAGAATCGACTGGGCGATCGAGTTCCTGATTCGTCAGATGATGTCGCTACTGATCATGGGAAGCGGCAATCGAAGCGACGCCGAACTTCGGGAGTACCTGATGATGTTCATCGTGCCAGCAATCCTCAACGGAGAGGACCGGCCTCATGACAGCAATCAATGACGATTCGGTGGCACAGCTTCGACGACGTATCGGCTTCACGGCGACATCACAGCTGACCGGAAAGTACCCCTTCAACCTGGTCTCGACCACTGACGGTTTTCGTCACTTCGCCAATGGTTACGGTGATGACAATCCGCTGTGGTGCGACCCGTTATATGCGGCCTCGGGCAGCTACGGACGATGCATCGCTCCACCGACATTTATCGCCACAATGGGTCAACCGGTGGGTCCGCCACCGCCCGACGACGTCCGCCGCGATTCCGCGGGTGCGCTCGCGGGGGTCCAGGCATTTCAGGGTGGCGGCAAATGGGAATTCCACCGGCCGTTGACCGAAGGTCATCGTGTGCTGACGGCCAACGTCGTCTCCGAGGTCGAAGACAAGACGAGCTCTTTCGGCGGTGGTCGTAGCGTGATCGTTCATCATCGACAGGTCTGGTGGTTGGACGATCCGGATATTCCAGCCGCTGATGCTGCTCTCGCGACCTACCGAACGTGGTACATCAACACGGACCGGTCGTCATCGCGTCGTTCCGGTGGAGAGAATCAGCGCGCTGAGGCTCATTCCTGGTCGAAAGAGGAGATCGCGGCGATCGATGCGGAGTATGCCACGCAGCAAACTCGTGGCGGGCTGCCCCGAGCGGCGGGCGATGTCGCTGTCGGCGACACGATCGACACCCTGGTCAAGGGGCCACTCACGGTGACCGATCTGATCTCCTTCCATATCGGTTGGGGCTGGAGCGGTCAGGGCACCTTCTCGTCGCGACTTAGCTGGAAACATCGCCGTGCTCGCCCCCATCTCTGGCCGCGCGACCCGAACGGGGTTCCGGACACGTCTCAGCGCGGCCATTGGGACGCATCCTTCGCCGGGAAGGTCGGCACTGCTAGAGCGTACGACTACGGATTCTTGAGAACCTGTTGGTTTGCGCACACGGTGACTTCGTGGATGGGCGATGACGCATGGCTGTGGAAGTTGGAGGACCGGATCGACAGCTTCAACTATGTCGGTGATGCCACCTGGGTCCGGGGTTCGGTCGCCGAGGTTGGTGAATCTGAGCCAGGCTCCGTGGGGATCACGCTTACAGCCTCGAATCAGGACGACCTTGTGACTGCATCCGGTGGTGCGACCGTACTGTTGCCCGGCGCCGACGGGCAACCACCGAAGCGTCCAGCTCCCCCGGCCGATGTCGTTGACGTAATCGAACAGTGCCGGACCTGAACATCCAGGGTCGTCACACCAACTTGATCAGGTGTCGAACGTGACGCCGGCAATCAACCCGCCGTCGACAACGAACTCAGTGCCGGTGCAGTAGCCGCTCTCGTCGGAGGCGAGGAAGAGCACGACCTGGGCGACATCTTTGGCAGTGCCGAGGCGGCCGACTGGGAACGTTTCGGCCAGTTTCCCAAGTGACTCCCGAACCTCTTGGCCACCGGTTACGAGCATCGGTGTGTCGATTAGGCCAGGGTGCACCGAATTGACCCGGATACCGTGTGATCCGAGATCCAATGCCGCTGCCTTTGTCATGCCGCGCACCGCGAACTTGCTCGACGCATAGGCGGTCATGGCGGGCATCCCATGGAATCCGTCAATCGAGGAGATGTTGACGATCGATCCACCGCCGCTGTCACGCATCGCTCGCCCCGCGGCGCGCATGCCCAACCATGTGCCGACCTGGTTGACTTCGATGACCTTCCGGTAGTGGTCCAGCGTTGCGTCGAGAAGGCTGGCCATCAGAGCGATGCCAGCATTGTTGACAAGGATGTCCAGACCGCCGGGGCCGAGATCGCTGATGACGCGATCCCAGTTGTCCTCGTCGGTGACATCGAGACGGGCATATGTTGCCATCTCGCCGAGTTCTCGGGCGAGGTTTTCACCTTCGGCGTCCAAGACATCGGTGATGACCACCCTTGCACCCTCGGCCACAAACAGACGCGATTCGGCTTCGCCCTGGCCGCGTGCCCCACCGGTGATCAGGGCCACCTTGTTGTCCAGTCGTCCCATGCTGTGTACTCCTTCGTCAGGTAGTCGATTCGGCGAGGTATTCAGGGAGAAGTTCGCCGATCTCCTCCAGGAGAAGACTGGGCGGCCCGAGCAGCATCGCGTTCTGCTTGAGATTCAAGAAATGGCGATGGACCGGATAGGAGATGTCGACGCCAATCCCTCCATGGAGGTGTTGAGCCGAGTGGGCGACGCGTTGCCCGGCCTCGCTCGCCCAGAACGCTGCGATCGTTGCGGAGCGCTCGGCTTCGCGACCTGCCTCCAGCGCTGTGACCGCATTCCAGGTGGCGAGTTTCATTCCCTCGACATCGACATAGGAGTCGGCAGCGCGCTGGGATACTGCCTGGAAGGCAGCCAGGGGTTTGCCGAATTGTTCTCGTTCACGTACATAGTTCGCGGTGAGGTCGAGTGCCGCGACTGAAGAACCCAACATTGTCGCGGCCAGGCAAAGGCGCGCCCGGTTACGGACCCATGCCCAAATTTCTTGACCTTGCCCTCGCTGCCCGACGACGTTGTTCTCGCTGATCTCCACGCCGGCGAAATCAACTCGGCCCAGTTCAAGGCCGTCGGTCCCTTTCTGGGCCTGGATCGTCGTGTCAGCGAGCGGTGCGACGACCATCGTGGATCCGTTGGCGTCTGCATCAGTGCCGAGCGCGACTATTGCCGTTGATCCTGCAGCATCGAGGACCAGGTTCGCCTGGCCGCTGAGGCGCAGTGATGATCCTTGCTGGTCAAGTTCGAGAGGTCGGTCCAGGAATGGCTGCCCGATCACCGACGATGTGAGACGGGTCTCGCCATTCTCGACAGCGGCGACGAGCTCACGATGTTGTACCCCGCCGAACTGCCGGAGCGGCATCGAGCCACACACAACCGAAGTGAGCAACGGAAGATGCAGCGAGGAGCGACCGAGCTCCTCGAACACGATGACCAGTTCCGCGAGCGCCGGACCGCTAGTAGACCCGGCAGAGAGTACGCCGATATCTGCGAGTGGAGACCATGCTTCGAGATCTGGCTCCCCACCTGCCCACGGATCACCGACCGACAACAATGGCTGCACGGTGACCGAATCGAAGAGCCGTCGAACAGTCGCTCGCAATTCATCTTGCTCGGCTGTTTCTGCGAATCGCATATCTGCCTCCCTAGGTTCGCGACACGGGTAAGCCGAGGCCGAACCCACTGATCAGGTCCCGCTGGACTTCGTTTGTCCCACCACCGAATGTCATGACAATCGGGATGCGGTATTCGTTCTCGACACGCCCATCGACGACGGCACCGGCCGACCCGCTGCGCAAACCGCCAAGCGCTCCGGTGACCTCGAACAGAAGCTGGTACGACTCGTTGTACGCCTCGCTACCGAAGACTTTCGTCGCCGATGCGTCAGCGGGGTTGAGAGAGCCTTCCCCGGCGTGCCAGGCCACTTGCCAGTTCATGAATCGCAGCAACTCCAGCAACACGTGCACGCGGGCCAGCTTGTGTTTGACCCAGTCGTGTTCGATCAACTTTCGACCGTCGGCGGCATCGGTGTGTTGCGCCCAGATGGTGACGTCACGCAGCGATCGCTCGACGCGTCCCGGAGTACTCATCGCCACCCGTTCGTAGTTGAGCTGGCCCATGATCAGGCCCCAACCCTTGCCTTCCTCGCCCACGAGGTTGCCGACCGGCACCCGGACGTCGTCGTAGTACGTGGCGTAGGTTCTCGTCCCCGGGAGGATCTCGATTGGCGTGACACTCAAACCGACTGCATCGCGGGGCACGATCAGGATCGAGATGCCGTGGTGCTTCTTGACCCCCTCGCCAGTCCGTGCGGCTAGCCAGATGTAATCGGCATCACCGATGTAGCTCGTGAAGATCTTCTGACCACTGATGACATATTCGTCCCCGTCACGGTACGCAGCGGTCCGAAGTGAGGCCAGGTCGGTCCCTGAGTCGGGCTCGGTGTACCCGATCGAGAAGTGGATCTTGCCCTCCAGAATCGCGGGAAGGTACTCAGCTTGTTGCGCAGGTGTTCCGTGGTCCATCAGCATCGGGCCGATGCTCTTGATCGTCAGGAAGGGCACTGGCACGGCAGCCCTGTCGGCCTCGTCGAAGAAGACGAACTGCTCCAGCGAGCCGCGGCCCTGACCTCCGAATTCTTTCGGCCATCCAATTCCGAGCCAGCCATCCTCGCCGAGGGTGCGGTAGATCCGGCGGAACGTGTCACCACCCAACTCACCCAGCTCCAGCTCGGCTTCCACCTCCGGTGGTACGAGTCTGGCGAAGTAGTCACGCAACTCGGCGCGCAATTCGGCCATCGAGTCAGGGATTGTCAGGTCCACTCGGGCTCCTCTCGGGGACGTTGATCATGATTCCAGGCCTGCTATTACAGCTTCGATTCGGGCGCGTGTCTCGTCGTCGTCGAAGGCCGCACACTGCTGTGACCATTCCAGTTCGAGCTGTTCACGAAGCGTTGCGGTCGGCGAGTTCCGGAGCGCCTGCTTGATGACCGCTAATCCAGCGACCGGATTCCGGGCGATCCGCTTGCCGAGGTCAACGGCGGCCTCGAGGAGGTCCGTGTCGGCGGAGACGACGTAGTCGACAAGCCCGATCTCCTTCGCCTCGTCGATCTTGACGGACCGCGCCGTGAACAGCAGCTCAGCTGCCATGCTCGGGCCGACAATGCGTGGAAGCGTGTAGCTGACGCCCATGTCGGCGGCCACACCGAGCCGAGCAAAGACGGTCATGAAGAAGGCGTCCGGCGATGCGAGCCGAATGTCGCAAAGCAGTGCCAGGCCCATTCCGCCGCCTGCAGCAGCACCACCGATGGCTGCGATCAGCGGCTTGGAAAAATCGTGAAGTGCCAAAGCGAGGCGGTTGGCGCCAAGTTTGGCGAGATCACCCGATGGTGGGGCATCCAGGTTTTCCGACCACAGTTGCTCGAGCGACTTGCCATGCCCATCGCGTACGAGGCCCAAGTCAGCACCGGAGCTGAAACAGACTCCACTGCCAGCGAGAACGACAGCGCCGACGTCATTGTCGTCAGCGGCGGCTTCGAGTGCGGTTTCGATCCCGACGATGAGCTCCGTACTCAGCCCATTGAGGCTGTCGGGTCGATGCATGACGATCACACGGACAGCGTCGACGTCGTGAACGAGCACAGCGTCGTTGGGTACCCCCTGTTCCTCCACGCCCGACACCCTAGTTGACACAAGTGGGTCATTGTAAAGTCGGTGGGTCCGATACAGAGGATCGAACGGAGATTGTGTCGGCGAAACTCAGGCGTCGCTGCTTACGGCACCGAGTTCGATCGTGATGTCGGCAAGGCAGCATGGCACGTCGTCCTGATTCCGGATCCAGAGGTCAATGTGGACGCGAGTTGCGCCGTCCACGACTTCGACCTCGCGCACTGAACCGGAAGCAACCATCGTGTCACCAGCGCAGATGGAGTACTGCATCTTGATCTTCCGCCGCAACAACCGGCTACTCCATCCGGCCCATTCCAACGCGACGCGGTCGACGAAACCCATGAAGTGCATCGTGTTGATGAAGATGTCGCGTTGGCCCTGAGCCTTCGCTGTTTCGGGATCCCAATGGCCCGGGTAATAGTCGAGGGTGACACCGGGGTTCATCACGACCCGTCGCCGGGTGATCAGATCCGACACCTCCGCAAGTTCGTCGCCCACTTGAACGGTGTGGTCCATCATGCCTCCGGTGCTCCGAATCTGAACATCACGTTGGTGATCTCGCCGATCAGTTCATCGCGCTGGTTGTAGTAATTCGAGCATGTGGTGATGAAGTGACCACTACCGACGCTCGTGGTCTTCTTCGGCGACACTTCGACGAGACGCTCCGTCACGTACAGTTTGTCACCGGGACGTGCATCGGTATAGAACTCGGCTTCGTTGGAGACATTGATCAGAATCTCTCCGGGCAACGGGACTTGTGCTGCTAGAAGATTCTCCGATCGTTGGCCCGTCGGCGTCCACTCCAGTGGCATCAGCCATGTCATCAGCATCGCCGGAGGCGCCACGATGCCACCCTCGACATCGTCGTCCCAATACCGGGGATTGGGATCTTGCACGGCAGCGCAGAACAGTTTGATCAAGGCAGCCGACACGTCAATTTGTGCAGAGTGAGGGCCACTGACCGCGCCAATCATCGCCCGCGCCTCCTCGTACGTACCGACCGCAAGGCCAAATCCGGATGCATCCACTACTCGGCCACCTTCGTCTTCGCCTCGTCGCGGAGCGTGTACTTGAGTACCTTGCCACTGGCGTTGAGCGGAAGAGCCTCGACGAACTCGACGTGACGCGGCACCTTGTAGTTGGCCATCTGCTCACGGCACCACCCGATGACTTCGTCGGAGGACGGGTCTGACTCGGGAGCGGTCACGACGAATGCGTAGCCGACCTCTCCGAGGCGCTGATCCGGAACGCCGACAACTGACACTTGGCCGATAGCCGGATGGGTGAGCATCACGGCCTCGATCTCGGCCGGGTAGGCGTTGAAGCCGCCGTTGATGAACATGTCAGTCAAGCGGTCGGTGATGTCGATGTACCCGCGATCGTCCATCACCCCGATATCGCCCGTGTGGAGCCACCCGTCGGCATCGATGGCTTTGGCCGTCTTGGCCTTGTCATTGAGGTAGCCCTTCATCAGGTTGTAGCCGCGAATGACAACTTCGCCAGGTGCACCCCTTGCAACCTCATTGCCCTCCGGGTCCACCACTTGCACCTCGACATCGTCGATCGCCCGTCCTGATGTCGACGAGATCGTTTCGGGATCATCCCCTTCACTGCACATTGTCGCGATTCCTGACGACTCCGTGAGTCCGTAACCCGTGATGATCGTCTCGAAGTGCAGTTCGGTCCGCATCTGCTCGATGAGTTCGACTGGGACCGGGGCAGCACCGGTGACGGCCAGCCGCAGCGAGGACATGTCGAACTGATCGAGATCCGGGGAGTTGAGGATCGTCTGGTAAATCGCTGGTGGGCCGGGGAACATCGAGATGCGTTCCTCGGGGATTCGTTTCATCACCGAGGGCACATCGAACACGGGGTGAGGGACCATCGTCGCGCCCTTCATCAGACAGGCGAGGATTCCCGCGTTGAGTCCGAAGGAGTGAAAGAACGGGTTGACGATTAGGTAGCGATCGCCTTCAGCTAGACCGACCACGTCGCACCATCCGAGGTATGCCCGGCAGATGACGGAATGGATCAGCATCGCGCCCTTCGGCTTGCCGGTCGTCCCCGAGGTGAACAGGATGTGGCAGAGGTCGTCGCCGGTCACGGTCGCGGCCCTCGCGGCACGTTGGTCATCGGTGACCTGTGTTGAACGGGCCAAGAAGTCGGTGAAAGATGTCGCGGTATCGGGGACGGCGCCACGAAGAACGATGATCTCCTCCAGCCCGGCTGGCCGACCGGCATCGTCAAGCATCGTGACGTAGTCAGAGTTCAGGAAATCGGTCACCGTGAACAGGATCTTGGCTTCTGATTGTTCGAGCACGTAAGCGGCCTCACGGCCGACGAAGCGCGTATTGATTGGGACAACAACACCGCCCGCGACGTACACACCCAGTGCTGCCACGGCCCACTCAAAGATATTCGGTGCCCATACGCCAATTTTGTCGCCTTTGTTGACGCCACTAGCGATGAGGGCCTTAGCTGCAATGTTGACCTCGTCGCGTAGCTCCGGGAAGGTCCAGCGGACGTCGCCGTCAACCATCGCTTCTACTTCGGGAAAACGCGACGCCGCGTCATCGATCAATTCAGGAATGGTCACCCATGCTGCATCGGTCACTTCGGTCCTTTCACTTCGTGGTGTGTTTTGTTGTGATGTGATGTGATTGCTGTTGTGGTCGTGTGGCCACGTGAACCATCTGACGCCCGTTACTCGAGTCGGGCGATGAGGTCGCGACGCAGGATCTTGCCGATTTCATTGCGTGGAAGACTTTCCACATGTTGATAGGAGTCCGGCACTTTGTATGGAGCCAGATGGGTACGGCAAGTTGTTTCGAGCTCATCGTCGCTGACATCGCGATCGGTCACGACAAAGGCAATCGGTATCTCGCCGAGCCTTTCGTCGGGGCCAGCGACGACCGCCGCGTCGACGACACCGTCGACGGCCATGAGGGCCTCTTCGACATGAGCCGGGAAAACCTTATTGCCTCCGCGATTGATGACATCTCCAAGTCGACCCTCTATCCAGACGAAGCCCTCGTTGTCGACGCGTGCAAGATCGCCGGTGCGGACGAACCCATCGGCCGTCAAACGGTCAGCGAGGTCGTCGTCGCTGGCATAGCCGGTTGCCCGGCTGGGAGGATTGACCAGCAGTTCGCCAACGCCGTTGTCGTCGGGTGCGTCGATGCGAATGTCAACGCCGGGGTGAGGGCGTCCGACGGCACCGATCTTGTCAGGGTGGGACTTCGCATCTGCCGCAGTCCACCCGATCACCTCGCCGATCTCCGACTGCCCGTATCCATTAAGGACAATCACACCGAATCGTTCGGTGAAGCGTCGCGCCAATACCGGGGTGAGAGGAGCGGTGATCGATCGGATGTACCGCAGCGGGCTGAGATCATCAATCTCCTGGTCGAGCAACTCATTCATTGCCGCCGGGGGAAGCACGCTGGAGCGGATCGCGTGCCGCTGGACGAGCTCGATAAAGCCCTGAGCCGAGAAGCGGTCCATGATCACCAGTGGGGCCCCCGCCCGCATCCCGAACATGGCGTTGTAGACACCGGCATTGAGTGCCATCGAGACAGGAATGAGGTTGGCCGCTGGTTTCCTCGCCGCCTTGGCGGAGCCACCCTGTAGCGGGCCGAGCACCCGGTCGAGCAACTCCACGTAGGCGGCGTGGGTGTGGAGCACCGGTTTGGGATTGCCGCTTGTTCCTGAGGTCCACAGCACGAGCGCTACCCCCGGGTCGTAGCGCGTGTGTTCGCCAGGTCGTTCGACTAAACCGTTGACGCCGATGACCACTGACGGGTCGGTGTCGGCGAGGATCCGCTCCACCTCGGGATCGGGGAGGCGGTTGTTGACCGGCACGAAGACGGCACCGACAAGCCAGATAGCAGTCATTGCGATGACAACCTCGGGCCCGTTAGGAAGGTGCACGGCGACCGCTTCACCAAGCTCGACGCCAGCCCCACGCAGTTGTCCGGCAAGATCACGGGCCTCGGTACGTGCCTCACCTGCTGTCCATGTCCGGTTCGACCCGTGGAGCAGATCGCTGCCGTCTTCGGCGGGGTGATCGAGAAGGAGTGTGGAAAGGTTCCAGTCGGTCATGTCAAGCTCGCAATGTCGGTTGGCTGATGGTGGATTGGTGACGAGGTGAGATCATCGGATCCCTCAAGTTGTGGTCTTCGGCAGGCGAATTCACGAGCCGCAGACAACGATCGGCGCGGGATGGAGAGTTGTCATGGTCACGCCGCCCTTCGGCCCGACGATGACTGGGCAGCCAGCGGTGACCTCGGCGTCGGCGTGGCAAGTTGTCAATTCGAGCATGACGACGGAACCTTCCCGTAACGGATCGTGGGGATGCAACGATCCGCCGATCTTTCGTTCTACACCGAGTCCGATCGCGCGGGCCGTCGACTTCCGAAGATCGACGGCAGGGATCGCAGCGAGAGCATCGTGGAGCCCGGCGCCGTCGAGGTCGGGCGAAAAGACCGGCAGTAGGGCCTCCCATGCTTGCTGCCAGGCCCGCTCAGCGGCCCGGTGGTCGGGAGTCGGAGCCCCACAGACTGCCGTGCGAGTGACGGCTCCCTCGTATCCCGCGTGCAGCAGGGCGGATCGCATAACGATTGCGTCACCCGATGAGACCAAATCTGACACGCTGCGGACTGGCAGCGCAAGTCGGTCGGAATCGGCCGGGACGCAAACAGATCTCGAACGGATCGCAGCTTCCAATCGTCCCCTCAGCTCTGAAATGGTTATGCCAGGTGTGATCGTTCGGCTGGCAGCGAGCAAGGCTTCGCCAGCAAGTTGAGTGGCGAGTTCGAGCAGCGTGACTTCGGCTGGAAGCTTGGACGAGCGAGCATCCAGGAGGGCGCCCGAGGCATCAACGAGGGTCGCGCCGGGTACTGCTACATCGAGCACATCCATCATTGTCATGCTCGCGCCGTCGAGACCGATACGTTCGATGCCGCCACTCGCGGCCGCAGCGATCTGCGCACCGAAGTTGGCGGGGTTCCAGGTCAAACAGAAGAGATTCTCCTGCGAGACTTCGGGGGGTACCCCAGTGTCATATTGGCTCATCAAACGGACCTCACCGGAGGCCGAGATGATGCAGGTCGGAGCCCAGGGCCTTTCCCCAGCCGTCCAGAGGCGACGGCCGCCGACCGCGTAGCGGATGTTCGCTTCCCCACCGAGCAGCAGCAGACCGATTCGCAGATCGCTCATTACCGATTGCACCTTCCGCATCCGAGCCGAACGGAGTTCGTTGAAATCGATGGGGGTGCCATCGTCCACTGCTGCAGACGAGAGCTGCTCGGGTCCCGGCCTGATCATGAGGCGCTCCGGAAGGGCCAGTAGTCGTCGCCACTCAGTTTCCGATATCCATCTTCGGTCACCAAGACGATGTCTTCGGAGCGGTACCCCCCGCTGCCATCGGACCAGATGACTGGCTCCAGCACCAACACCATGCCGGGTTCTAGGATCATCATCGAGTCCATCTCCGGCCCAAGATCGGTGCCGATGAGTGGCATCTCGGCACTTTCCAGCCCGATCCCGTGGATCAGGTAGAAGTGGTTCAGAACAGGGCGGCGACCGTGCACGTGCCCAGCTGCTTCCATCAACTCGGCGCCCGTCGTGCCGGGACCGACCTTTTCGAGCACCCGTTCGACGACTCCCCGCCACTGTTCGAACTGGGCGTGCTGGTCAGCCGTCGGTTGGGGATCATCTGACACGATCCAGGTGCGGCCGAAGTCGGACGCGTATCCGTGCACCAGAATTCCGGTGTCCACCCAGCACACATCACCGTCGGCCAGGAGGTAATCCGACCCAGGGAGCGGAAAGGCCGGTTCACCATTAGGTGTGAACGGCCCTTCGTTCAACCTCGGCCTCACGGGATGAAAGATCGGGTCGATTACGTTGCCGTCTGCTCCAAGGGCGCGGGCCCTAGAGACAAACTCGGCGGCAACGTGATTGTGTCGTGCGCCTGGAATCAGGAGGTCTCGGATGTCGGCGGCGGCCTGTTCGTTGATCGTCTCGGCTTTCTCGATGCACGCCACTTCGTGGCTGTTCTTGCACGACCGAGCTATTGCCATGACCGTGGCGGCGCCCGTCAGATCCGTATGACGCTGGAGTCCGCCGAGGTTGCACGCCAACGCAGCGGTGAGTTCGTCGACACCCAGTGAGATCCGAGCGTCACCTAGACAGCTTCGAATCGCGTCCCAGAGTCGGTCGGCGGCATCGTCGCCAGCGATATCCAGCGGAGGATGTGAATGGTCCGAGTCGATATCGATGGGGATCGCGCCTGAGTCGCTGAAGACATGGGGAACGGGATCTGAGGCGATCACCAGCACTGCTGACGGGTCGGACGCGATATGGCTGGAATCGGCGATCGGAGTGGGCAGGCCGGAGGCGTAGTCGACGTTCGGTCCGTATCTGAGCAGCACCGCATCCAGGTCGAGCGAGTCCATTGTCGTTCGGAGCCGAGAACCACGCTCGGCCTGCATGGCCCTTGTATCGATTGCGGTATCAATATCGGTCATTTGGTCCCCCCACCCTTGAATCAGCGCGTATGCCCCAGTTTCGGCCAGGTGACCGGCACGACGCACTTTACAAAGTGGGCGCAGTGTATCATCGAGGCGACTGACGGTACACGAGTTGTGTGTGGTCTTAATTGTCTGGCTCGTCATCAAGACGGGCAGATCGGAGATGGGGTTGTCCGCAATGGAGTCACCAAGTGTCAGTTGAATTCAACCTGTTCGATCCCGCTCAACTTGAGGATCCCTACTCCGTATTCGCGCAGCTCCGACAAGACGCCTCCGCCGTCGAAGTGATGCCTACGGTCTGGTTGGTCACTCGGCATCCGGAGGCAGCCGAGGCAATGACCGACCACAAGCGATTTCCGCAGGCCGGATTCACCCCAATGGTCGAGGACCGAGACCCCGAAGAACTTGCCGCCGGAGAACTCGATCCGCCGGCTCATACCGAAGTCCGAAAGCTGCTCAATTCGCTGCTCGGCCGCTCGTCTCTCCGAAAGGCCGAGCCGTACATTCGTGAGCAGGCGGAGATGCTGGTGGACCGCCTGGTGGAGCACGGCGGCGGCGATGCCATCGAGACCGTGGGCAAGCCACTGCCGACCAACGTGATTGCCCACATGCTCGGAGTACCTGAGGAGGACGCACCACAATTCCGTCTCTGGGCCGACGCCGCTGTCGAAGCGTTCAACCCGGCGGGCGACTTCTCCGTCACTCCGGCCGAGGACTTTGCCGCTTATGTGCGCGACCTGGCTATCGCTCGGCGCGGGGCCACCGATCCGCCCGATGATTTGATTACGCGAATGGTCCGCCACGTCGGTGATTCCGGCAAGACATTTTCTGACACCGAGATCGTGACCCACGTGACGAACGTGATCGTTGGCGGCAGTGAGACGACAACCCACCTGATTGGCAACCTGTTACATTCGATGGCCACCGTCGAGGGGCTCTTCGGCGATCTGCGTAACGACCCGTCACGCATCGACGACGCGATCGAGGAGTCGTTACGCCTCGACTCTCCGGTCCAGTTCCTCTTTCGGAGATGCCCGCATGCCGCACAGTTCGCTGGCGCGGACATACCGGCCGAATCGACGCTGGCCGTCTCGATTACCTCGGCGAACAGAGACGAAACCGTTTTCGAAGAACCAGATCACTTCCGCTTAGGTCGGGGCAACACCCACGATCACATCGCGTTTGGTCATGGGATCCACTTCTGTGTCGGTGCATCGCTCGCTCGGATGGAGGTGAGGCTCACAATCGAGGCTCTACTACAACGCGTGAGTTCGATCCGGATCGCGCCGGGAGCGACGTACAAGCGTGTCGACAACCCGATGATGCGTGGTCCGAGCCGTCTCGAACTGGTGATTGAACCACACTGATCCAATCTGCGTTTACGGGATCGCAGTGACCGGGTCCCAGCTAACTCGGTGCCGTTATCTGGGTTCGTCTATCTGGGTACGTCGCGCCAGGATGCGCCGTGGTACTGGTCGGGCTCACGCGGCAGACCCAAGATGGCCTCGCCGAGCACATTGCGCTGGACCTGTGAGGTTCCACCTTCAATGGTGTTGGCTCGGCTACGTAAGAACCCGTAACGGACTCGGCGACCTTCTTCGGTCGCACCGGCGTCGGCGACCATCGCGGTCATGTCGAACCATGCCTCCTGGAGGCGTTTGTTGTGTTCGGTGGAGAAAAGCTTGCCGATGGAGCTATTCGCCCCAGGTTCGCGGCCGCTCTTGCGGGCACCGCGGACCCTTAGGTTCGTCCACAGCATCACCTGGTGTTCACTCCACAGCTTCATCAGGCGTTGCCGCCAAATCGCGTCGTCAGCCGGCCGGCCAGCCGGGTTGGCCTCGGCCGCACGTTGCAATAGTCGATGCACCGATCGACCCCCCAAGTTGTCGAGGCCCCCGCCCGACCCCGGGCCCGAGACGTTCTGGCGTTCACCAGACAGGACTGTGCGGGCAACCGCCCAGCCGTTATCGACACTGCCCAGAAGGTGCTCGTCGCCAGCTTGCGCCTCGTCGAGAATTACTTCATTGAACTCCGAGTCGCCAGTCAACTGACGTAATGGCCTGACCTCGACACCGGGCTGATGCATCGGGAGGATCACGCAGGTGAGCCCTTCCCGCTTTGGTAGGTCGGGGCTCGTGCGGGCCAGGAGAATCCCGAAATCGGCTTTTTCAGCCCAGGTGTTCCAGACCTTCTGGCCGGTGATCTGCCAGCCTGTTTCCGTACGGGTTGCCCACGCTGCGAGCGAAGGCAGATCGGAACCGGCGTTGGGTTCACTGAACAATTGGCACCACTGTTCTTCATTGCGCACGATCGGAATTAGGTATCGGCGCTTTTGCTCCTCGGTTCCCCAATGGAGCAGTGCAGATCCTGCGAGGTTGATTCCGAGGATATTCAATCGACCGAGCCGGTGAGGTGCCAGTTCAGCCTCGATCGCCCGGGCAGTCGTCGAGCTGACGCCTAGCCCGCCGTAGGCACGGGGCCATTGCGGTATGGCGAGACCCGTTGAGGCAAACGCCGGATACCACTGTTCATAAGCCTCTCGGGGCCGGACTTCACGTAGCTGCTCGACGCCTTTCTCGGCGGCGATCCGCCACTCGGCCGGAATTGCCTGCTCGATCCATTCACGAACGACGCCGACGGCGGCCTCTGCTGACGCGTCCGTCTCGATTGGGAGCGGGTCAGGGTATTCGGCGGTGCCGCCACCGTGTTGGGGCGCGGTCGTGGGAATTCTCAACTTGTCGGCCATGAGCGGCTACTTTACACATCGTGCACTTCGTAAACCAGAGTTCAGAGCATTGCCATGTGTGGCCAAACGGCTCCGAGTTAGGAATCGACGAGCGCCAACCTGTTATCTGCGGTCCGGTCAAGGAGCAGGTCGTTGCCTCCAAGACAACGGCTGTTGATCAGCATCCGCCGGAGGTGAGTGTGGGCTGGGCACTCCCACGTCATACCGATCCCCCCATGCACCTGGATGGCGTCTTCGCAGACGCTACGGCCGGTTTGGGTCGCGTGAATCTTGGCGGTACGCGCGGACTGGAGGGACTGGTCGTTATCCGAGGCGACCGCCCACGCTGCATACCAGGCGAGAGCGCGAGACGCCTCGACGCTCACATGGTCGTCGGCGCAGATGTGCGCAATTGCTTGAAACGAACCAATCGGAGCACCGAACTGAACCCGGTTGGCCGCGTAATCGACTGCCAGCGCGAGCGCCGCAGCGGCCGCTCCGACGGCGTCCGCGGCAATTGCAGTGAGCGAGATCGCCTCCCAAGAACGGAGTCTGCTGTCGTCGAGCGGTGTACCGATCGGGGGCTCGGTGGCGTTGCCGAGACCACTGCTGATCAATTGATCGTCGGCGCTGTCATCGCGGGGCGCAACTGCGCAGATCACAAGCCGACCAGCTTCATCGAGTGCGAGCGCTTCCCGAGCGAGCCCCGGGTTGATCACGATCGCGTTCTCGTCGTCGACTCGACCGAGTGCGGTGAGACCGCGATCGAGCGCTACGGCCACTCTTCGGGCGCCGCTGCATACTTCATGGAGAATGTCGCCGGCACCCGCTTCATGCAGCAGTGCCGGCGCGATCACTCCGCTCCAGAGCTGATCGAGCGGCGTCGACGCTGCAGCCAACACTTCGGTAACCAGCACCGTATCGGTGAGGCTGCCGCCGCTGCCGCCGTCGACATCGGGGATGGAGAGCCCGATCAGGCCGGCATCGGCAAGCTGGGACCAGATCGATTCCTCGGTCGTTTGACCTCCAGGCGTGATGCCTGCGGTGAGCGATTCGGCCATCGAGCGGAGCATCCTCTGCTCGTCGGTGAGGATGGTGTCCATCGGGGAACTCCTTCGGTCGGATTCGGAAATGATACATACGAAGGATTGCAGCAACATGGACTTCTCTGAGAATCAGCAGCGGCAGGCGTTCCGTCGGGAACTCCGGGAATGGCTTAAGGCGAACCGCGTCGACAGCCCGCCCCGCAATGACCTCGATCAATGGCACCGGGCTTTTGTTGAGTGGCACAAGAAGCTGTACAGCGGCGGATGGATGGGCATTAGTTGGCCCACCGAGGTCGGTGGGCGTGGCCTGCCCGACGATTTCGAGGCTGTCTTCAACGAGGAACTCGGAGCGTCCGAGACGATGCCGGCTCCTGCCATTGGGTACCTCGGGCGGCCGATGTTGACGCATGGTTCCCCAGACCAGCAATCTCGTTTCTTGCCCAGGTTGCTGTCAGGTGAGGAACAGTGGTGTCAAGGGTTCAGCGAGCCCGATGCCGGGTCTGACCTCGCCGGACTTCGGACTCGAGCTGATCTCAGAGGCGATACTTATGTAGTCAATGGCCAGAAAGTCTGGACCAGCTTCGCGCAGTACGCAGACTGGTGCTTGCTGCTCGCTCGCTCCGACCGGGACGCTCCGAAACACAAGGGGATCTCGGCCTTCGTCGTCGAGATGAAGTCCCCTGGGATCTCGGTCCGGCCGCTGGTGCAGATCACCGGTGACACCGAGTTCTCCGAGGTGTTTTTCGATGATGTGGAGATACCAGCCTCGCAGATGATCGGCGATCCGGGAGCCGGGTGGGCCATCGCGATGACAACTGTCGAATTCGAACGGGGGCCCGCCGACATTGGGTTCACATCTCGCCTGGCGAACACTCTTAGCCGGTTCGAAGCTCGCGTCCGGTCGGGCGAGGTCGAGCTAGATCAAGTCGGGCGCCGTCGACTCGCTGAAGCATTCGTCAGCCTCGAGGCATTGCGTGTTCGGGTGCAGCTCAGCCTGCTGGCTCGCGCGTCATCCGGAGCCGGAGCCACACCGGGCCCCGCCGGGTCGGTCGACAAGCTGCTGCTAACGCGGGCAGAACAAGAGCTGTGTCGAACTGTTCTGGATCTCAGCGAGGCGGGCGCGGTGTTGGAGCCCGACGACCAGATGTTCGAATACCTCTACTCGCGCGCTCAGAGCATCTATGGCGGCACGAGTCAGATCCAACGGAGCATCATCGCCCAAAGAATTCTCGGCCTACCACGCTCGTGACGCCCGCACATTCCGCATCCGCCAATTGTTCATGGAGTAAACAGCATGCTGTCAGCGCTTCCCCCTGAGATCGAGGAGTACCGGGCAGTCTGCCGGGACTTCGCAACCACACATCTGACGCAGTACGTGAAACCTGCCGACGAAGGTGTCCTGTTGCCGCACGAGCTGCGACTGAAGCTTGGGGAGTTGGGGGCAATTGGCCTTCCGCTGCCGGAGGAGTACGGCGGTGGAGGCGGGAGCCATCTGGCCTGGGCGGTTCTACACGAAGAGCTGTCTCGGGTACTCCCGGCGGTGAGCATGTACTTCCAAACCAACACTCTGGTGGCCGCCGCCATTCTCCACGCGGGAACCGAGGCCCAGATCAGGGAGTGGGTACCGGACCTACTGTCGGGGAAGTTGTCGTCGTTCCTCGCGTTCACCGAACCACAGACGGGAACTGATACCCGGATGATGACGACCCGGGCGACTCGCACCGACGACGGTTGGCTGATTCGCGGGACAAAAATGTGGATTTCGAATGCCCGCAGCTCCGACATCGGCATCGTCTTTGCCAAGGACCCTGATGATGACATCAGCCTGTTTCTCGTCCCGACCGATCTGCCGGGCTACCAGCCAGGCACTCAAATCCCGATCATCGGGGTCCGCGGAACCGAGCTGACCGACCTCGTACTCGACGTCGAGGTCCCGAACGAAAACGTCCTCGGAGGCAAGACGGGCGGCCAGTTCGCAACTCTCAAAGATGTGATGCCGATGGGCAAGATCGGCATCTGCGCCAGCTGTGTCGGCCTGATGCAAACGTGTCTCGAAGAAGCAGTTACCTATGCGCGCAATCGCGAGCAGCAGGGACACCCGATCATCGACTTCCAGGCCGTTCACAGGCTGATTGCCGACATGGTTGCCGCGATCGAGGCATCACGTCAGATCACTTACTGGGCCGCAGCGTGCAAAGACATGTGGGGTGCCGCGGGGACCGAACTCGCGACCGCCAAGCTGTTCGTCACCAACAAGGCGCTCGAGGTGGCCCGGATGGCAGTTTCGGTTCACGGGGTGTATGGGATCGCTCAGGGAGCGACAGTCGAACGGCTGCTTCGTGACGCCCAGGTTTTCGAACTCCTCGAAGGGACATCGGAAGTGCATCGAGAAATGGTGATGCGCGCTGTTCGCGGTATCGGCTGATCAGCCATTCGGGATCTGGGCAACTACTCCGGCGTCTCGGAGTTTCCCGATCTCGGCATCAGAGAACCCCCAAGCCGCCAGGCCCTCATCGGTGTGCTCACCGGGGTTCGGTGCACCGGTTGGATTGGGAGAAGGCGTGCGATCGAATCGTGGCGCCGGGCTGGGTTGTGCGATCCCGTCGACCTCGCAGAACACTTGACGTGCCTGGTTGTGCGGGTGATCCGGTGCATCAAAGATCGACAGTATGGGTGTTACGCACGCATCGGTTCCGTCGGTTCTCGACAGCCAATCCTCAGCGGTGCGTTGGCGGATCACTTCGGCAACACGGTCATGACCCTTAGGCCATTCCGTGGGGTCTGAGGGATCTCCCAACTCCGCGACGTCGAGTCCGAGAATCGTTGCAAACTCGAGTCGGAATCGATCTTCGATGGGGCCCACCGCGAGGTACTTGCCGTCAGAGGTTTCATAGGTGCCATAGAACGGCGCACCGCCGTCGACGATGTTGGTCCCCCGCTCCACATTCCACATTCCCATCGCCGCGATGCTGTGCTGAACAGTTGTCAGGAGTGCCGATCCGTCGACCATCGCAGCGTCCACAACTTGGCCCTTCCCAGATGTCGAGCGTTCGTGGAGCGCGGCCAGAATACCCACCGCTAAGAGCATGCCGCCGCCGCCGAAGTCACCCACAAGGTTGAGTGGCGGCACAGGTGGAGCATCCGCAGGACCCATGTGGTAGAGCGCCCCAGATATTGCCACATAGTTGATGTCGTGTCCGGCTGCGGATGCGAGGGGGCCCGTCTGCCCGAAGCCTGTCATTCGCCCGTACACGAGGGTCGAGTTTCTGGCGAGTGCCTCAGTCGGGCCGAATCCGAGCCGTTCGGCAACACCGGGGCGGAAGCCCTCGATGAGCACGTCCGCACTTTCGCACAGGCGCAGGACACATTCCCCGCCCTCGGGATTCTTGAGGTCGACGGCCACCGAACGTCGGCTGCGCCCGAGGAGATCCCACGAGGGGTCAACAGGTTGCATCGGCGGGACCGCGGACGCTCGATCGATGCGGAGGACTTCGGCGCCCATGTCGGCGAGCATCATCGCCGCGAACGGTCCAGGGCCGATACCAGCGACCTCAATTACTCGTAGCCCGGCGAGCGGACCGCCTTCGGGCGTCTGCGTGCTCATTACAAAAAGTGTAGTGTGTAAAGACGCTTGGTCGAGGCGCTGCACTGCTCGACTGCACAACCTAGAAAGAGGAAACGATCAATGCTGCACAACGATCTGTGCGAAAAACTGGGGATTGAGTTTCCAATTTTTGCCTTCAGCCATTGCCGCGATGTAGTAGTGGCAGTCTGCAAGGCAGGAGGGCTGGGTGTGCTCGGCGCCGTCGAGATGGACGCCGAACAGCTCGACCGTGAGCTATCGATCATCGAAGCCGAGCTGGACGGTCGCCCGTATGGGGTCGACATCGTGATCCCCGCCAAGCTTGCCGTTGCAGAAGAATTTGGCGACATCACCGAAGAGAAGCTTCGCGAGTTCATTCCGGAGGACCACCAGTCCTATGTCGCCGAGGTGCTCGACGCTCACGATGTCGAACCACTTCCCGAAGGCACTCCACGTCGCCCTGGGCTCATTTCCTGGGCAGGTGACGGCGCATCCTCACTCGTCGATGTGGCGCTCAAGCACGATGTGGCACTGATCGCGAACGCTCTCGGAACACCACCTCCTGACGTCGTTGATCGGGTGCATCAGAGCGGACGTCTCGTTGCCGCGCTGGCAGGCAAGGCGCGACATGCGCGCAAGCACGTAGACGCGGGTGTCGACATCGTGATCGCGCAGGGATACGAGGCGGGAGGTCACACAGGCGAGGTTGCGTCGATGGTGCTGATCCCCGAAATCGTCGACGAGGTCTCCCCTGTACCAGTTCTCGCCGCCGGGGGAATCGGCGGCGGCCGTCAGATGGCAGCGGCGATGGCGCTTGGGGCATCAGGTGTCTGGTGTGGATCCGTGTGGCTGACGACTCAAGAGTCAGACTCCCACCCGGTGCTGAAGGAAAAGCTGCTGAAAGCCAGTAGCAGCGACACCGAACGATCCCGATCATTGACCGGTAAGCCAGCCCGCCAGATCCGAACGGAATGGACCGAGGCGTGGAACGGTGAATCGGGGCCCAACCCACTGGAGATGCCTCTGCAAACGATCCTCGTGGTCGAGGCGCTACAGCGGATTGATCGATCGGCGAAGGGCCCTGATGATGGTCCGGGCCGGTTGCTGGGCGGTGCCGTCGGGCAGATCGTGGGACGGATGAATACTTCTCTGCCAGCAGGACGTGTTGTCATGGACATGGTCGAAGAGTTCCTCGAAGTCGCCGAGTCGTTTTCTGACGAACTGGATCACTGATGTCATCTATGGAAGAAATCTCCTACGGTCGCCGACTCACTGAGCTTGCCGCCGAACGCCCCGACGAGGTGAGGGTGACCTTCGTTGCCCCTGATGGCAGCGAGACTCCGCTGCGACTGGGCGAACTCGAGTCTCGCGCCAACCAGATCGCCCGATCACTCATCGCCAACGGTGTCGGCAAGGACGACATCGTCGCCCTGGCACTCGGGAGCGTTCCCGAACACGTGCTCGTCACCCTGGCCATTTGGAAGCTCGGTGCGACACTGCTCCCCCTTCGCCACGACATGCCGCAATGGGAAATTGACCGACTGCTCACGGTTGCCGATCCTGCGGTCGTCGTGTCCGACGGCCACCAGGCAAGCTGCCCAGTACTGACAAGCGACGACTTGAAAGACACCCTCGGGCTTGACGAGACCGCTCTTCCCGACACCGTCTCGGAGATCGTCAACCTACTGGCATCATCGGGTTCGACCGGGATCCCGAAGCTCATCATGCGGCCATCGCGGGGGATCGTTGCGGGTGACAAGCTGGCCGCATCGCTGCTCAGTGACGAGGGGGTCGAGGACCGCACCCTGGTGTGCTGCCCGCTCTATCACGTCAACGGATTCAGGTTCACCGCGCCGTTGATGTTGGAGGGCTCGAGCATCTTCGTAATGGAGAAATTCGATGCCGCACAGGCGACCGAACTGATCAAGAAACACGACATCACGTACTCAGTCTTGGTCCCCACCATGCTCCAACGAATCGCCCGCCTCGACCACATCGGCCCCGCCGATTTCGAGAGCATTCGCCGCCTCATCTATGGCGGCGCCAAGATCCCCGAATGGGTGGTCGATCGCTGGCTCGAGTTGATCCCACCCG
Organism: Ilumatobacteraceae bacterium; assembly: GCA_019090765.1. Taxonomy (GTDB): domain Bacteria; phylum Actinomycetota; class Acidimicrobiia; order Acidimicrobiales; family Ilumatobacteraceae; genus Sva-07. The sequence continues at coordinate 8,945 of JAHRVJ010000184.1, read as the reverse complement.
AGAAATTCTGGTTCACGTACGGATCCAGCGAAGGCCTCGGCTTGTGCTCGATGAACGGTGTCGATTGGACAACTCATCGGGGCTCGACGGGCCGACCCGTGGATTGTGACCTGATGATCTGCGATGACGACGACAACGAATTACCCGCTGGCGAAGTCGGGCACATCTTCATGCGCCTCGGTGCCGGTGGTCGGCCCTTTGAATACATCGGGATGCCCACGCCAGAACCGCGGACCGACGGATACTCCACCGTTGGCGATCTCGGCTGGGTCGATGACAGCGGCTACCTGTACATCGCTGATCGTCGCCAGGACATGATCATCACAGGTGGCGCCAACGTGTTCCCGGCCGAGGTCGAGAACGCTCTGTCGGGCCACCCAGAAGTCGTCGATCAGGTCGTCGTGCCCGTCCCCGACGAAGAATGGGGCCATCGAGTCCACGCCATCATCCAAGTAGCAGACATCGACGCTCCCCCGAGCTCCGATGAGTTGGTTGCATGGTGCAAAGGTCGGCTTGCTTCATACAAGGTGCCCAAGACCTACGAGATCGTCGATCGAGTTCCGCGTACCGAGGCAGGCAAGATCAACCGAACAAAGCTCGGAGGCGATCGCAAGATCAGCTAACTACGGCGAAAACTTGCCGGTCAGTCCGTGCCCGACTGACCTCCGACGGCATCCTTCTGCGCGACCTGCACTGGCGGAGCATTCCGCCAATCCTGGATGCCCTCGTCGAACTCGGCCACGCCGCAAACGCGTTCACCTTTGGAGATCGAAGCCCAGTGTGAGTGGTTTAGTTCATGGAGGCTGAACGAGGCATTCAGCGCATTGGTAAAGCCCATGTTGTCAACGGTCTGATTCACCGCTTCTTTGATGAGTAGCGCGGCCACGGTCGGGGTGTTAGCGATGCGTTGCGCGAACTCGAGGGTCTTATCGGCCAACTCATCGTTGGGGAACACCTTGCTGACCATTCCGAGGCGATGAGCCTCGTCGGCGTCGATCGAGTCGCCGGTCAACAGCAACTCTTTGGCCTTACGGGGACCGAACTCCCAGGGGTGTGCGAAATACTCGACGCCCATAATCCCCAATCGATTGGCTACGACGTCGGCAAATGTGGTGTTCTCGGCGGCAACGATCAGGTCACATGACCACGCCAACATCAAGCCAGCAGCAAAGACGGGGCCGTGAACCTCAGCGATCGTTATCTTGCGCAGGTTGCGCCAACGCAGGGTGTTCTGGAAGTAGTAATGCCACTCCTGGATCAGGAAAGCCTCGGTGCCTTCGCGCGTCCCACCATTGACCCCTCGGGTCGGATGCTGGGACGGGCCGTAGTACTCGGCCATGGCCACCTTCGACCCCATGTCGTGGCCAGCAGAGAACATCTTGCCGCTGCCGCCGAGAATTATCACACGCACGTCGTCGTCGGCTTCGGCCTTGAGCATCGCGTCGTGGAGTTCTACGAGCATGCCGCGGTTCTGTGCATTGCGCGCCTCGGGACGATCGAGCATGATTCGCTCGATGCGGCCTTCGTCAAGACGCTCAGTGGCGATGAAGTCGTAGTCGCTCATGGCGGTCCCCCTCGTTGTGTTGGAGCGTCCGGCGCTGGCCGAGACGCAATAGTGACGCCCATGTTAGAACACGTGTCGAGCGACAGCAAAGCACTCCGCGAGTGCTACTCACGACAGGGCCCGCTGACGTCAACAGCTTCCCCTGATCGGACACGCAGAGAGCCCGGAGCCCTAGGGTTCAGCCCAACCTCGTCGTCTAGGATCGAATAGATCAGATCCTGGACTCGCGCTACTCGGCCTCCGCTGCATTGACAGACACCGAATGACGGAGATAACAAGGCGCACTCCACTTGGTGATAGCCCACGGGTCGGGCGACGTGGAGCAAATACCCGACGAAAAATCCTCGACGCTGCTCTTGCCACATTTGATGAGCATGGTTTCCACGACACCCGAATCGAACTCATTGCATCAGCCGCGGGGTGCTCGCGACCATCTTTCTATCAGTACTTTTCGAGCAAGGACGAAGTCTTCTGGACCCTCGCCGGGGAACTCGCGAAGGAGCTGGGCAAGTTGTCCGACTCATTAGTCGAAGTCGACGCGGGCCGATCCGGCGTCGGACAACTGCAGATCTGGCTCGACGAGTTGATCGAGCTTTACGAGGTGTTCGCGGGTGTCTTCGCTTCCTTCCCGTCAGCGGCCGGTGAACCGACCACATCAACGCACGGTCCCCAGATCGTCGCGAAGCGTCTGGGTCATGCAATCAATACTGCGATCGATCTGCCCAGCAACGCCGTTCCGAACGCAGTAGGCAGCATCACGCTGACGGTCATCGTCCGATCGCTCGACTTCTGGCGGGCCGGACTCGGGCAGCTATCCCAGCAACGCTATGTGAAGGGTTCCGCCCAAACGCTGCACCGACTCATGCACGGTCCGAAACCCGGCATCAACATTGGGCCGGTCGTTGCGCGGCTGGCAACACCTGAGCCCGACTGGCCGACACTGGCACTTGAGCGCCGCGATGTCAGCCACCCAAGAGGCCGTGCGACACGGCAGAAGTTGCTCGCTGTGGGCGCCGAGGTGCTCCAAAGCAACGGATACCACGAGACCCATGTCGATGACATCGCCACCGGAGCCGGAGTATCGCACGGAAGCTTGTACCACTACTTCTCAAGCATGGATGCCCTACTGCAGGAACTTGCCGAGAACGCGGTGGCCTCGGTTGCCGAGATCATCGGGCTTTTTCCGGACCAGGTCGACTACGAGCACGTTCACCACTGGCTCGACATCTACTTTGCCTCGTATCGCAGCAACGGCGGAGTGATCAGCGCCTGGCGCGAAATAAAATGGGAGAACGATGAGTTGAATCGCTACTCATTCGATGTTGCGCTGACGATGTTCGATCGACTGCAGCGAATCGTCGCCCGGCGCGGCTTCGGCGATTCAACCGTTGACGCGCTGGCACTGTTAGCACTCTTCGAAGGAGTGCCTTTCAACACGCAGACCCTCGACTACGCGAGTCAGTCAGTTGCGATCGATGCATCGACGTTCCTGATCCAGCGGGCATTCTTCGGTCAGTAGTGGTTGCGTCGGTGCCGGTCTAACCAAATCGCCTGGAGAGGCGAACCCCCCTACACGCAGTGAACCGGGCTCTCGCTACATCGATCGCGAAGGGTCGAGCCGCGCCACGGCTGCCTTAGCCATCGCGTCTTGGTGGTAGGTGGCCACCAATAGGCCATCTTCGGTGAACACCCGTCCACCCCCGTAGATGCGACCATTGGCAGCGTTGGTCGCCTCTTCCTCGATTAACAACCACTGAGAAACATCGAAGCGTTCCAGAAAGTGCATCGTTTGGGCAATAACGCCTGTCGACATGGTTCGGTGGGCGTTTTCGATACTCACTGTGTCGCGGTGGGCACGCATCGCCAGCCCGATGATCGTTCCACAGGTCGCCCAACTCAATATCGCCTGGTTCGCTGCCTGGGAGTCGACCCCAGGCGCGTAGCGGTGCCATTTACGGGCGAGGGGAACATCACCGAAGCTGGGTTCACCGGGCACCGGGCGCAATTCGGCGCCCGGGAACACCTGGCCAGCTTCGCTATCCAAGCTTGCAGGGCCGGGAACATCGGGCATTCCGGGGCCGTGGCGCATCAAATCGTCGTCGATGATGTTCATCAGCACCGTCGCCCGGCTGAGCAACTTGCCGCCTTGGGTTGCAGTCACGGTGTCGCTCGCCCACGTGCGGCCAGCCTGCATCGAGTCGACCTCGACCTCAATTGGGCTGGAGTAGCTGCCGGCACGGGCGAACACGATATGGACCGAGCGAATGTCTTTGGGCGAGTCGGCTGCGCGTTCCGAGGCCATCATCATCTGACCCATCAGCTGTCCGCTGAACACCACATCTCGGCCCTCGGCTGATTCCGACGGTTGGTACACCGTGAACTTGCTGTCGCCGGCCTCGGTCAACTCCAATATCGGCGGTAGCTCGCTCATGCGGCGACTCCCATCAGCTTCATCATGTTGCCGCCCATGATCTTGGCGACATCGTCGTCGGCGATACCCGCAAGCTCGTCACGGTACGACAGGGGATTTGCCAGCCCCTCGACGTGCGGATAGTCCGAGCCGAAGATGACATGGTCGGACCCGATCAAGTCGATTAGCCCCTGCGGGTCTTCCTCGTGGAATGGGTGCATCCAGAAGTTCCGTTTGAAGGTGTCGGATGGCTTCTCGGCAAACTTCTGGGGCATGTCACCCCAGGTGTGGTCGAGCATCTTGAGCAGGCCGGGGAGCCAACCAGCACCATTTTCGACCAACGCAAACTTCAGGTCGGGGAATCGTGCCAAGGTGCCATGGCAGATCAGTGACGTGACGGCGTCCTGAATCTCCCGGTGGGCAACCTGCATGGCGTGAATGAACGGGTCAGCCTCGGCGAAGGCCTGCATCTCGTTCTTGGTCCCTGACCATTCGTTGACGTAGCGGCTATAGCCACTGTCGGAAGCATGGATCAGGGTGAGAATCCCTGCTTCTTGCACACGCGCCCAGAACGGGTCGAACTCGGGCAGGGCAAACGACCGCGGACCCTGGTACCCCCAGGCGGGGGCCGGTCGCATCAGAATGGCACGCGCTCCCTGATCGAGGACCCACTCGAGTTCTTCGATCGCCTTGTCGAGTAGGCCGGGAGAAATGATCGGCGTCGAAAAGAGCCGGCCTTCGTACGTGAACGGCCACTCTTCGGCGATCCACTGATTTAGGGAGTGGACCACCGCGGCGCACATATCGGGCGCGTCGCGCATCCGCTCCTCCACGAGGCTGGCAAGTGTAGGAATGATGAGTGTGTAGTCGAGGCCCTGCTCGTCTAGATGCTTGAGTCTGGGCTCCGCGCTCCGGTAGGCATCGGGACAGTCGATACCGCGACCGATGATCTCGCGAGCAGACTTCCCCTCGGGATTCCCCGTCCGGAAGTACTCCTCCTGAACCCCGGGCACCCCGATCCGGTCGAACGTGGGGTTCGGGATGTAGTTGGAGATTTGGCCACGCACAACAATCTTGGTTCGTCCGTGGACCTCGACATAGTCGATTGCTCCGCGGTATTCGTCTGGGAGATGGCGGGTAAATGCGTCCCGCGTCTCATACAGGTGGTTGTCGGCGTCGAACACCGGAAAGGCAAGTCGCTCAGTCATCTACTTCTGCTCCAATAGTGGGAAGGTTCGCGTTTCTGACACTCTAGTCAGGTTGGTGTTGGCGGGCCGAAGTCGCGAGTCCGGCGCCTCATTGCTGTTGAAGCCAATTCAGGATCGCTTGGTTTGTTTCTTCCGGCTTTTCTTGGGAGATCCAGTGGCCGCAGTCCAGAGCGACCACTTCCACGTTGGGCACGAACTCTGCCATCTGGTCATTTCTCGCGACCAAGTCGCGGTCGCCATAGATCATGAGTGCTGGCTGCACTATGAGCGGGTCCACGTCCGACAACAAGTGCCAGTTGCGGTCAAGGTTTCTGTACCAGTTGATACTTGGCGTGAACCCTGATGCTTCGAAGGCGGAGACGAAGACAGCCAGTTCGCTGTCGCCCATGACGGGATCGCCGACCGGGATCTCTGCTTCGGCGAGATTGATCATTGCGTTGCCTGGCTGAGGCTCTGCGGGAGGTCGGTTCTTCCGGTAGGTGTTGCGAAGGAACTGAAACGTGTTTTCTTCCAGTACGGCGTCGGCGACGCCGGGCTTTCGATTGAAATGCACCATGTAGAAGTCGTCGCCGAGCGCCTCTTCCAGGAGCTCGACCCAGGGTTGGTCGCCGAGCTCTTGGTAAGGCAAGCTCAGGGCGATCACCTTGTTCACGCGGTTTGGATGTAGGAGGGTCAATCCCCAAACAACCGGCGCACCCCAGTCCTCACCGACAAAGGTGGCGTCTTCGTAGCCGTAGTAGTCGAGAAGCGCGACGAGGTCGCCCGACAAGTGCTCGATGTCGTAGTCCGTGACCTCGCCCGGACGAGACGAATTGCCGTAGCCCCGCTGATTCGGGACGATGACGTGGTAGCCCGCTTCAGCAAGTGCGGGCACCTGATGGCGCCAAGCGAAAGCATGCTCTGGCCAGCCATGGCAGAGCACAATGGGCCTTCCTGCATTCTCTTGACCTGCTTCGAACACTTCGAGCTCCACGCCGTTGACCGAAATCAGCGTGGGCTCGGGAAACTCGGTTGGATTTAGCACTGCATGTCCTCTTTCTGTTGGGGGCGTCTCCCGCCGGGACCCAAACCTAAGAGTCATTGCGGACAGATGATGTCCGCAATTTGTGAGAAGCTCATTAAGTGCGAAACGATCCGACTGGGCGGGCGCTGCAACTTCTCTCACTGCTGCAATCCCACCGGCTGTGGCGTGGGGCCGAACTCGCAGAGCGTTTGGACGTTACCGAGCGGACAGTTCGCCGCGACGTCGATCGGTTGCGCGACTTGGGCTTCCCAGTCGACGCCACACCGGGCAGTGATGGCGGATACCGACTCGCAGCCGGCGCGCACCTGCCGCCGCTCCTATTCGACGATGACGAAGCCGTGGCGGTCGTAGTCGGGCTGCGCGCGGCCGCGGGTGCCGCGATCGCTGGCATCGAGCACACGTCGCTGCGGGCACTCGCCAAAGTCGAACAGACACTGCCCGACCGCCTACGGCGTCGCGTCTCCGAACTCGACCGCAGTGTCGTGTCGCTGCGTCGAGCGCACCGCGACGACAGCGTCGTCGACCCCGAGACACTCAGCGTGCTTGCCTCGGCGTGTCAAGGCCACGAAGAAGTCCGCTTCGGCTATCAACGCCGCGACGGTGACTACAGCCGTCGTTTGGTCGAACCGCACCAGTTACTCTCGGCTGGCCGCCTCTGGTACCTCATTGCATGGGATCTTCGGCGCACCGATTGGCGCACGTTCCGCCTCGACCGGCTCAGCGACGTACAACTTGCTGGCGGACGTTTCACGCCGCGCGACATCCCCGGCGGCGACGCTGCCACATACCTTGCGGCGTCGGTCGCCTCGATACATCTCGAAATCGAAACACTGGTGGCCGTGCGGGCCCCCTACGAACATGTCTCCGAGGCATTGTCATGGATCCAGCACACGCCCGTCGACACTGAGGCTGACTCCTGCACGATCCGACTTCAAGCGAACCAAATCGATTCGCTCGTCATGGCGGTGGCTCGACTGGCGCTTAGCGCGCCGGTTCGCGTGATCGAACCCGGCGTCGTTGCCGACGAGGTGGACAGGCTGATCGGTCGTCTCAACCAACGGTAAGACGCGTCAACTATCGCGTCGGCCTCGAAGCTAACGAACCAACGGCTACTGTCCGCGGCGCCAAGTTACGCTAGGCGGAAATGCAGCTTGGAATCTACACATTTGCCGAGTCTGGAACGGCCGACGTTAGCCCTTCCCAACGGCTACGCAATCTGGTGCAAGAGATCACTCTGGCCGATGAAGTCGGAATAGATTTCTTTGGTCTTGGCGAGCACCATAGGTCTGACTATGCCGCCTCATCAGTTGCTGTTGCCTTGGCCGCCGCCTCCACCCAGACCAACCATATTCGTCTATCCAGCGCCGTCAGTGTTCTTAGTTCCGATGATCCCATTCGGGTATTCCAGCAGTTCTCAACCCTTGACAATTTGAGTCAGGGTCGGGCCGAAATAATGGTCGGTCGCGGCGCGTTCGTGGAATCATTCCCGCTGTTTGGCTATGCCATGAATGACTACGAGACCTTGTTTGAAGAGAAGCTCCAAGTCCTAATGGCGTTGAACGAAGATGAAGAGCTGAATTGGCCACAGTCTCGACACATGAACGCGGTTAACAATTGCGGTGTCTACCCCCGGCCATACAACTCGAAGCTTCCGATCTGGGTAGCCGTCGGGGGAACCCCACAATCGGCCGTTCGCGCCGGGCGTCTTGGACTACCAATGGCGCTAGGGATTATCGGCGGTGAACCGATCCGGTTCAAACCACTATTTGATCTCTACCGCAAGGCGGCCACAGAAGCGGGGCACGACGCGGCGGCCCTCGAGACGTCGCTAAACGTCCACGGATTCGTAGCTGATACCAGCCAGCGGGCGGCTGACATTTACAGCGGTCCCCACAATGAGGTCATGACCAGACTCGGGGCTGAAAGGGGCTGGCCACCTGCCACTCGGGCCCAGTTCGATGCTTCAAGTGGACCTAGTGGAGCGCTCTTTGTTGGCGGGCCAAATCAACTGACTGAGAAGATTTTGGCGCACCACGAAATTTTCGGCTTTACCCGTTTCACTATTCAGATGGCGTTCGGAATGCTGGATCACAAACTGGTAATGGAAGCCATCGAACTACTGGGTACCCAGGTGGCCCCTGCAGTTCGCGACGCTTTGGGTCCTAGCTAGACAAGACGGAACCGTGGGTGCCCGATACTTGGTCGTGTGGGTTGAACAGGCACTCTCCATGGATTGAACTCGCAGCAGGCTAAGCGGTGCGTTTCTCCGGGTCAGAGATCGCGGCCCAGTATTGGTCGCCAACGGGTTCGCTGGCTGAGCTCACGGACTCTCGTTGTCTACACTTGAGGCGGACTCAATGGGGTCCTCCTTGACGCCGAGACTGTCATAGATGGCCTGCATCAACTGGCCGGCGATCATCATTGCCACGACGATCAGGATCACCTCGAGCAGGTGGCCGAGCGAGACGTGATCACCAAAGACGATGTCGACAACCTCGAGCATCACGAACTTGCCACCGAAGAGGACTGCCCAGATCGTGACCACACCAGCGAACCGCCAGGAGTGCTTCTCGAAGAAATAGCTGTGAATGCGTTTTTCGAATCTCGCAAGGATGCCGATCATGGCCGTGAGCAGCACGGCAGTAAGGACCGAAATCCAGAACGAGTCAATCACGACTTCGTCGGCGAACTCCACGAAGAGATTGAGCACCACGACGTTGACCAACACGTTCAAGACGG
>JAHRVJ010000183.1 GCA_019090765.1 Ilumatobacteraceae bacterium | reverse complement strand
GGTGATACCCCTGGCGCGGTCGAAATTGCTCGTGCCGTACGGGAAGCTCTCGACTCCGCTGGCGTGAGCGCTCAAAGCTTCATCGGTTAAACAGTCATGCAGCGACGCGCGTACGGGCCGACTGCTTGGCTAATCGACAACGTCACCCACCCAGGCGCGTATGCCCAAGCGGTGACCGCAGTAGCGATTGACGGCGTTCTTGAGGTGCTTCCGGCCGAAGCGACCGTGCTCGTGGTTTGCGAACGAGATCGTCTTGAGGCGATCGGCACCGCACTCGATCAGATCGAACCAAATTTGGGCGAGCGGCCGCGGGGTGCTGACCAACGAGAGGTGGTCATCGAAGTTGTCTACGACGGAGAGGACCTGGCGGATGTCTCTGAGCAAGCAGGAGTCGGCGTCGCCGAGGTGATCGACCGGCATCAAAAGGGCGTGTACACGGTTGAGTTCTGCGGATTTAGCCCCGGCTTTGCCTACCTCAGCGGCCTCGACCCCATTCTTAGGCTGCCGCGTCGATCGATTCCACGAATTCACGTCCTAGCGGGGTCAGTGGCAATCGCCGCCCACTACAGCGCTATCTACCCCTCACGTTCGCCGGGGGGATGGCACCTCCTTGGCACAACCACTGCCGAGATCTGGAATACCGAACGGTCGAATCCGGCACTACTCACCCCCGGCACAACCGTCCGCTTCGAGCGGAAAGAAGGCTGAGCTATCGAATGGTTGGGCTACAGATCGTCGAAGTCGGATGGTCGACGACTGTCCAAGATCTCGGCCGTCATGGCTATCGCGACATCGGCGTTCCGACCGCTGGGGCGGTTGACCGGACGGCACATGACCTAGCGAATCGCCTCGTCGGCAACGACACCGATGCCGCGACCCTGGAAACCACCCGCGGTTTGGTGATTGAAGCGCAACAAGCTCTTGTGGTCGCAACGAGCGCCGACGGAGCGCGCCATACCCTTCGCGTCGGCGATCAGCTCAGAGTTAACGCCGCGACAAATGGCGTCTGGGGTTACCTCGCCGTGCGGGGTGGAATCGACGTGGCCGCTGTACTCGGTTCGCGGAGTCAGGACACTCTCTCTGGACTTGGCCCACCATCTTTGGAACCCGGTGTGGTCCTCCCCGTGGGTGCTGACCCGGCAACGGTGATGGCCACCGACTTCGGACCGCCCCGTAGCCGAGGAGCAGTCGTCCGGCTACGGCCCGGGCCACGAGGAGACATGTTTACCGGTGGCCTCACAACCATGTTCGAAACGGCCTGGACTGTTCAGCAAGACGTCAGTCGAGTCGGGGTACGGCTGTCGGCAAGGCATTTTGGGCGGACGGAAGTCGGCGAGTCGAACATGATGCCGAGCGAGGGTCTGGTCGAGGGAGCAGTTCAGATCACCCCGTCAGGCGAGCCGATCGTGATGCTGGCAAACCACCCCACGACCGGGGGCTACCCCGTAATTGCTGTAGTCGAACCGCGAGATATTGCGATCATTGCGCAAGCTCAACCAGGTTCGACCTTAACGTTCCGTGGGGAGTGATTGCGACGAAGCCTGACCGGGGACATCAATCCTCGATAGGTTGACGCCACCACAGCGACTCATAACGCCGAAGTGCAAGGGAGGGTTGATGGACCGGCGGATCTACGGACTCGAAAACGAGTACGGCGTCACCTGCACCCTCCGCGGCCAGCGTCGCTTGAGCCCCGACGAAGTGGCGCGCTACCTATTTCGCCGCGTGGTTTCATGGGGTCGAAGTTCAAACGTTTTCTTGCAGAACGGAGCACGGCTGTACCTCGATGTCGGATCGCATCCCGAATATGCGACACCCGAATGCGACTCGCTCTACGAATTGGTGGTGCACGACAAGGCGGGGGAGCGGATTCTCGAACAGTTGGTCCAGTCGGCCGAGCAACGTCTCGCCGAAGAGTCGATACGCGGCACAATTTACCTGTTCAAGAACAACACCGACTCAGCTGGAAATTCCTATGGGTGTCACGAGAACTACCTCACCCGGCGCGACGACAATCTTGGGCATTACGCCGAGGTCCTGATTCCGTTTCTGGTCAGCCGACAGATCTACGCCGGCGCGGGAAAGATCCTGCAAACTGCTCGCGGGGCGACCTATTCGATCGCGCAGCGGGCGGAGCACATTTGGGAAGGGGTGTCTTCGGCAACCACCCGCAGCCGCCCGATAATCAATACGCGTGACGAACCTCACGCTGATGCCGAGAAGTACCGCAGGCTGCACGTGATTGTTGGCGACTCGAACATGAGTGAGTACACCTCCTTTGTCAAAGTGGGTGCGGCTGCGTGCATGCTGCGAATGGTGGAGGACAATAACGTTGTCCTGCGCGACATGACACTGGAGAATCCGATTCGGGCGATTCGCGAATTCAGCCATGACATGACCTGTCGTCAAACTGTTCGTCTCGCCAATGGACGGGAAGTGTCTGCCCTTGATATTCAGCGGGAGTATCTCGATCGAGCCCTGCGCTACGCCGACTCGCAAGGCTTCCCACCTCTTGAGCAACGGGCGCTGGAAATGTGGGAACACTGCCTAACCATGATCGAGAAGGATCCACTACTACTTGACCGAGAGGTCGACTGGGTAATCAAGTACAAGCTGATCGAAGCATTCCGCGCCCGACACGACCTACCTCTAGGCGACGCCCGGGTACAGCTACTCGATCTGCAGTATCACGACGTCACCCAATCGCGGAGCCCCTTTTACAAGCTGCAAGAACGAGGGCTGGTCGAGCGGATCTGCACCGATGCCGACATCGAAAAGGCGCTCGACCAGCCGCCGCAGAGCACGCGGGCACGGCTGCGAGGCGATTTCGTACGCCGCGCCAAAGAGCGTCAGCGGGACTACACCGTCGATTGGGTTCATCTCAAGTTGAACGATCAAGCACAGCGGACCGTGCTGTGTAAGGACCCATTCAAGAGCCGTGATGAGCGCGTCGAGCGGCTGATCGAGTCACTCTGAGGTCAGCGACTGCCACCAAAGTGTGTCGGGTCAGAGATACCGTTGGCGGCTCGTGACCTCCGAGACTGCAGTTCCTCAATCAGCCGACGCGCACGACGGCGCCGTCGATGCTGTTGAAACGGAACTGCTCGACGAGCCAACGCAAGAATCCTCACAACCGAAGTTGCCGCCGGGTGCGCGTGCTTTCGTTGACTGGGTCGTTGTCGTCGCCGTGGCGTTACTGGTCGCGTTCGTCGTGCGGGGATACGTGCTTGCGCACTTCGTTGTTGAGGGCTCGTCGATGTATTCCACACTCGAATCTGGCGACCGAGTCTTCGTCAACAAACTGTCGTACCGCTTACACGACCCGAATCGTGGCGATGTCGTCGTGCTTCATCAGCTCACTGGGGCGTCGGAACGAGACCTCATCAAACGCGTCATCGGGTTGCCTGGTGAGTCAGTGGAGGTACTCAACTGCACAGTCCTGATCGACGGTCGAATCCTCGACGAGCCATACCTTGACCCCGCAGTCGTCACGTCAACCAATTGCGGCGGCGACTACGTATTGGAAGGCATCATCCCCGATGACCACATTTTCGTGATGGGCGACAATCGGGGCGGTTCGCAAGACTCTCGGGTGCTGGGCACGATCAG
>JAHRVJ010000182.1 GCA_019090765.1 Ilumatobacteraceae bacterium | reverse complement strand
TCTTGACTCACGATGCGGCGAATATCGCACGCCGCGGGACGACCGCGGACCCTCTTGACAATGATCAGCGACGTGAACTCCGCAACGTCGGCGTCCAACTGCGGCAGGGCGTGCTGGTGATCTCCGATGCGCTCGTCAACGGAGTTGCAGGGTCTGCGCCGTTTGTTCTGACGAACCGGATTGATGACATCGACACGGCTTTGCGCGACACCAAGTCGCAGCAGCGGGCCCTGCAGCTCGCGTTCGTCCATGAGCTTGCGGTGCTCCAAGAGCATCTGCTTGATTTGGCGCTGGCCCTCGGCGTGCCCGTTGAAGTGCAAGAGGCGACCTCAGCACCGCGGGTCAGATACGTCCCAATCGAAGCCCCCTAATCAAACGGATGGGGTCAGACCCCATCCGTTTGATTAGGGCGGAAGTAGATTCGGGGGAAACTACGTGACCCAGGGAGTAAGTAATGGCTGGACTTGAATCGACCTTTGAGATGTACGACCTTCGGATGTCGGACGCGGCGCAACCGCTGTTTGAGCAGGTGAAGAAGTTCGTCGCCGAAGAGGTCGACCCGGTCAGCGAGGAGTTCTACCGGCTCGGGGACGATCGTCCTGACCGATGGGCGTACGCACCAGGTCAGCTGGAGCTACTCGAGTCGGTGAAAGACAAAGCGAAGGCGCAGGGCCTGTGGAACTTCTTCCTCCCCGATGCTGAAACCGGATGGGGTCTGAAGAACCTCGACTATGCGTACATCGCCATGGAGTTGGGTAAGAACCCGCTCGCTTCGGAGTCGATGAACTGCAACGCCCCTGATACGGGCAACATGGAGGTACTCGAACGCATCGGTACTCCCGAACAGAAGGCGATGTGGCTTGAGCCGCTGCTTCGGGGTGAGATCCGCTCTGCGTTCGCGATGACTGAGCCGGACCTCGCATCCTCTGACGCAAAGAACATCTCGTGCCAGGCGGTTCGTGACGGCGACGAGTGGGTTATCACCGGAGAGAAGTACTTCATCTCCGGCGCTGGCGACCCTCGATGCAAGATCATGATCACAATGGTCCAGACCAACCCTGACGGTCCTGCCCACCAACGCCAATCGCAGATCCTCGTACCGATGGATGCCCCTGGGGTAAAGGTCGTAGGACCGATGCATGTGTTCGGTAAGGACGATGCCCCGCATGGTCACATGCACATTCGTTTCGAAGATGTCCGCGTGCCTTACGAGAACATATTGCTGGGTGAGGGCCGCGGCTTCGAGATTTCACAGTTGCGGTTGGGCCCTGGGCGGATCCACCATTGCATGCGCGCCGTCGGCGCTGGCGATCGGGCGATTGAGCTGATGGTCAAGCGTGGCTTGTCTCGCGAAGCCTTCGGGAAGCGAATTGGCAACCTTGGCGGCAATGTCCAGATGATCGCTCAGTCACGGATCGAGCTGGAGTCAATGCGGCGGATGGTGCTGACAGCAGCGAAGGCAATGGACGAACTCGGCAATGCCGAGGCTCGTGTTTGGGTCAGTGCCGTCAAGGCAATGGTGCCGATTCGGGTCTGTGAGATTATCGACAAGGCAATTCAGATGCACGGCGCAACCGGCCTGTCGCAGTGGACACCGCTGGCTGACATGTATACGGCGCAGCGCACCCTACGGCTTGCCGATGGCCCCGACGAAGTTCACTGGTTTGTGGTTGGGCGTGCAGAGTTGGCGCGCTGGGAGCAAGAGGGCGGAAGCGACTACAACCCGAAGGAACAGTTCGCGGCGAACAATGAAGGGGTATTCACCGGCCCCTGACATCGGGCAGCTACAGATCTAGAACATCGTGCCCGAAAAGGGTGCGGGTCGAATCGCGAACAGAAAGTCGAGGTCGGCTACCGCCCGCGCGCTGGCATTAGGGAGCAGCCCGGAGGCCGCGAGGTCGGTCCACCCAACGCCACCCATATAGGTGGCCGAGACCGTCGCGATGTCGACGCCTAGGTCGGCGGCGCGGTCGGTTCGTTGGGCCCCTGATTCAGAGATCGTCCAGTTGCCGTTGTTCTCCGCGAACATCGGGTCGGTGACCTCAATGATCACTTCTCGATCTGTTGGGCCGTAGCTGCGCTTGGATAGTGCGGCATCAACATCGAGCAGGCGTACCCATTGTTCGTCGAGGCGTTGCCGGGTCTCGTAGGCGCGAACGTCGTACATCGCCAGGCGAATCGGATCATCGACCGGCCGCGGTTCGGCCTGCCAGCTTTCTACGAGGTCGATGCCGATGATGTACTCCCATAGGGCCAACTCGACATCGGGTGTCGTGCCTGCCAGATCAAGGACTCGTCCCTTGCCGCCAATGTTGCACGCGTAGCCCTCATCCCATTCCGTCTCGTAGTGGACATACCCGTCGTCTTCGCCTTCGGTGTTGGTGTGGACAGCGACGTAGACGCCTTTGCCATGCCGCTCCTTATTCGGTTCGCTCGCGGTTCGCAGGCGAAATTTCCAAAGCCACTCGTTGCGGTTGACAGTTCCGACCCGCCATCTGGACTCCTCGTAGATCGGCGGGACGGTCGTCAACACTTCGCCGATTTCGAGTAGCCGCATTGTGCCCGGTTGCCGTTCGAAGCGCAGTGGTCGTGCTCGGCGAGGGTTGATTACTGCGGCCACCGTGTCGCCCGCCAATCCGAACCCGAAGCGACCGTAGATAGGAGACTCGCTCGCTCGCAGACTGGCCAACACGGTTCCGGCATCGCGAGCATTGCCCAGCAGCTGTTCGATCAGCGCGGTCAGTAGACCGCGCCGGGTGTGGGTCGGTAGGACTCCAACATCGGTGACACCAGCGGTTGAGAGGCGATCCCCTCCCGGAACGGTGGTGTCGAAATGAAACGCGCCGACATGGCCGACGCAGCGGTCACCTTCCCAGGCGGCAAGGAAGTCACCTTCACCGGCTGTCTCTCGTTCCTCGGCCAGAACCTCATCGTTGGCTGCTCCGGTTAGCAGCGCGGCGCGGACGGTGTTGGTGGCCGCGCGCTGCTCGTTGCTGGTGACAGGGCGAATATCGAATGTGCTCACACCCAAACGATGCCATACCCCGCTATCAACAGGCGGACGGGTTTCGGGTGAGGGGCCGAGTTGAACCGCGAGCTAGACGGCAAGCAGGTCGCGGGCGCCGGTGTCGCTTGACGGGTGGCGCAGCTTGCTCATTGCTCGCGCTTCGATCTGACGGATCCGCTCACGAGTGAGCTTGAAGTGCTCGCCGACCTCTTCGAGAGTGCGGGGCTCGCCACGGTCGAGGCCGAAGCGGAGCTTCAGGATCTCGCGCTCGCGCTCATCGAGCGGTGCAAGGAGCCGAGTGATTTCGTCGGGCAGCAGCGCGGTGGCAGCTACTTCGAACGGTGACTCGGCTGAGCGATCTTCGACAACGTCGCCAAGTTCGGCATCGCCGTCTTCGCGAAGCGGCTCGGAAAGCGACAATGGCTCTGCGGCGAACCGCAGCGCTTCGGTCACTTTGTCTTCAGGCATTTCGACTTCTTTGGCCAGCTCTGAGAGCGTTGCCGGGCGGCCGAACTTCAACTCAAGACGCGAACGCGCCTTCTGCAGCCGGGCCAGCGTGTCGCCAGCGTGGACCGGCAGGCGGATCGTGCGGCCAGTGTTGGCGATACCGCGGGTGATCGCCTGGCGAATCCACCAGGTTGCATAGGTGGAGAACTTGAATCCCTTGCGCCAGTCGAACTTTTCGACGGCGTGCATTAGGCCGAGGTTGCCCTCTTGAATCAGGTCGAGCAGGGGGAGGCCCGAGGCCTGGTACTTCTTAGCGATCGAAACCACGAGACGCAGGTTCGATTGGACGAACTGACGCTCAGCCTTTTCGCCCTTGCGTTGGATGCGGCGATGCTCGCGCTTCTTGGCGGCAGTGAGTTTGGTATTCTCATCCCCAAGCGCGGCGCCAGCCTCGTTACCAGCTTCAATTGCTTTTGCGAGTCGGACCTCGTCGTCTTTGGTCAGCAACGTGTACTGCCCGATGTCGGTGAGGTAGAGACGGACGAGATCTTCGTCATCCCGGTCGACACGATCTTTAGCCACCAGCGTGCTCCTAAGTTGTTCGTCGGATGTCGAAGCCGATCACAGTCGTCCTCGACGTGTAGGAAATAGGGGTGAGGGAGTCTCTTGACAGCTGCCGCAACCAAACTGCACCCTCGTTGTCACGAGACTTCGGTCACGATACCGACGAGGCTCGATGGGCCAACACATGATCGCCAACCCGGGCGAAATATCGCTTGTCTAGATGATGTGATGGGTGCCATCTCTAATAGCGATACTCCCGCTGAGGCCAGTAAGGGCCAGCCTATTGTCCGATTCGGTAACGGATTCTGATGGCCGAAGAGCCACTAGCTACTACAAGCGGATCGCGGTTTCCTTCACGATGCGACCCGTTAGAATTGGAATCTATGCCAAATCCACTCCTAAACGAAGAGTCGTTCAAGAACGCGTCTCAGTCTTGGGCTGCCCCTGAAGCCGGCTCGCACGTCCAGACCAAGCCGGTCAACGACGGACCGGTCAGTGGCTGGCAGAAATCGATGACAGTCAACGGCACGATCACGGCTTCGGCGGTGCTGCTGATCTTGCTGCTGGTATCGGCGTCGTTCGGCTGGGGGGCCGCTGACGGTCCGACCACTTCCGACGGAGTCGAGACGTATTCCTTCCCGCCGCTGGCGATGGTTGGCATCGTTGTCGGTTTCATCGCGGTCATCATTTCGATGTCCAAGCCAAACCTCGCCCGAGTTCTTGGCCCCATCTACTCGATCGGTTATGGCTTTGCCGTCGGTGCGATTTCGAAGGGCTACGAGACCTTCTATAACGGCATCGTGCTGCAAGCAGTGCTTGCTACCGCCTCGGTGTTCGCAGTGATGCTGGTGCTCTATCGCACCCGGATCATCAAAGTCACCGACAAGTTCCGCCGCAACGTCATCTTCGCCACGATGGGCGTCATGGTGCTTTATCTCGGTTCGTTCATCTTCAGCATGTTTGGTGGCTCGTTGCCTTTCCTCAACGGCGACAACATGGCCCTCAGCATTCTGTTTTCGGTGTTCGTCTGCGGACTAGCGGCGATGAACTTGGCCCTCGACTTCGACTTCATTGAACGTGGCGCCAATGCCGGGTTACCGAAGGCCTATGAGTGGGTCGGCGCACTTGGGCTTGTGGTCACACTCGTGTGGCTTTACCTCGAGGTTCTGCGTCTGCTTTCTTACCTACGAAACTGATCTTCAGCGATCATGGAACAAGCCAAGGGTGGCAGTCTTCTAGAGGCTGTCGCCCTTGCTGTATCCGGGGCCGTGCTCGGTACCGCGGTTGGTAGCCCTCTAGGGATCGCGATCCCGATCGGTGCGGTGGCGGCAATCAACGGCGCAATATCGGGGTGGCGCGGAATCTACGATTGGCGGTGCGCCAACGGTCCCGTTGCATTCGTGCTCGACTCAACGTGGGCGACCCCGATGACTCTCGCGGCGCTCTTCTCGCAGGCTGTGGCTGGGCTATCCAAGCAGCCCGGCTACGACGCCAGCCTCAGTCGGCGTGCAAATCGGCACGTCTACCAGCGTGGATTTATGCCCCGGCGCGGTTTTGCGATCACGCTCGGCAACGTTCTCAGCGGTGCCGGCGACACGTCGTTGCCGCACCGCCAGCGGCTCATCACGAACCATGAGAATGTTCATGTTTGGCAGGCTCGCTGGTTCGGTCCATTCTTTCCAGTCTTGTATGTCGGCTGGATGTTGCTCGGGGTGTTCGTTGGCGTAATCGTGTGGCTACTGCGGCGTCGCTCCGACCGCCTCGGCAAGGTCATCGAGTCGTGTTCCTACTACATCAACCCCTTCGAATGGTGGGCCTACAGCCGGGCCAACAACTGGCCTCCCGGTGGCAAGGTGAAGAACCTGGGTTGGCGACGCCCGGTCGTGTTGCCGTTTGATGGTGATCCCGTTCAGTAGCTGCTTGCGCGCCACGCTGAACCACAGTTCCAATCAGTTTTCTCTCACCGAGATTGAGATCGTGTGAGAACTCTCACCGAGGCTTCTATCTCTCCCGCGCGGCCTGGTCATCGGGCGTTCATCAATAGGTGACGGCGCTGCAACGGGCTTCGGCTTGGATTGCTGAATGGCAAGGCGCCCGCTCGTGATCATCGGCAACGGAATGGTAGGTCAACGATTCGTTGACGAGTTCGTGCGCGCCGGTGGCTGCGAAGTTTGGGACGTGACGGTTATTGGCGAGGAGCCCGTAGCCGCCTACGACCGCGTGGCCCTCTCGTCGGTATTCGACGGCGCCACTACGGCCGATCTGAACCTGTGCGATGTCGCGGGTCTCCAAGACGCGGGGGTTGCGTTCCGTTTCGGTCAACGTGTCGAGTCGATCAACCGCTCGGCACACACCGTGCTGGTCGATAGTGGCGACGAGCTCCCCTACGAACATCTCGTAATCGCGACCGGCTCGGCACCGTTTGTTCCCCCGGTTGTCGGAAGCGACTTGCCGGGCTGCTTCGTTTATCGCACACTCGACGACCTGGAGCTCATCGGATCATGGGCGAAGGGGAGGAGCAAGGGTGTAGTCATTGGGGGCGGCCTGCTCGGGCTCGAAGCCGCGAACGCGCTCGATCATCTCGGTTTGGAAACTCATGTTGTGGAGATGGCCGATCGACTGATGCCCCAACAGCTCGACCCCGCGGCGTCGAGCATGCTCGGTCGTTGGATCGACGAGTTGGGGGTCACCTGCCATTTCGACTTCGCGACCGCAGAAATCGAGGGCTCCAGCGATGGCGTGACCGGGCTCCGGCAAGACAGCGGTGACGTGCTCGACTGCGAGCTGGTCGTGTTCTCCGCCGGCATCCGCCCTCGCCACCAACTGGCCGAGAACGCCGGGCTCGAAATTGGGCAACGCGGCGGAATAGTCGTCGACGACTCGCTATCCACTTCTGATCCGGCGATCTCAGCGATCGGTGAAGTGGCGTGTCACCGAGACATGCTTTATGGCCTCGTCGGACCCGGGTACCGGATGGCCGAAGCGCTCGTCGGGCGGCTCTCAGGCAATTCCCTGCGCGAGTTCACTGGCGCCAGCTTGTCGACCAAGTTGAAGTTGTTCGGCGTCGAGATGGCCAGCTTCGGAACCGGAACAGAGGCCGACGATGCTGTTGTCTACTCCGACCCGCTGAGCAAGATTCATCGACGGCTTTCGCTGCGTGACGGCGTGGTGGTCGGCGGTGTTCTCGTCGGCGACGTGTCTGGCTATTCCGCCTTCGATGCGATGGCCGACGGGCTGATGGAGTCGCCAGCCAATGTGGCGCAGCTCGTATTGCCTGAAGGCCTCGGTGGGCCAGTCGAGTTGGAGATCCCTGACTCGGCCCAGATCTGCTCGTGCAACAACGTGACGTACGGTGATGTGCGAGGAGCGGTTGGAGCGGGGTGTCGGGAGATCGCCTCGCTCAAAACCGGCACCGCTGTCGGCACCGGATGTGGCGGTTGCCTCCCGTCGGTTGCGAAGTTGCTAAACGAGAACTTGGAGCTCCTCGGAGTTGAGGTCAGCACGGCGCTCTGTGAACACTTCGCGTACACCCGTCAGGAACTGTTTGGCCTGATTCATGTTCACGGTCACTCAACCTGGGCCGAAGTGCTGAACGCTCATGGGTACGGTCGTGGCTGCGATATTTGCAGACCCACGGTCGGGTCGATCTTGGCTTCGATGAGTACTGGCTACGTACTCGATGGCGATCAGGCGTCACTGCAAGACACCAACGATCACGCATTGGCAAACATGCAGAACAACGGCACCTACTCGGTTATCCCCCGAGTGCCGGGTGGCGAGATCACTCCGGAGCAACTGATCGCGTTGGGTGAGATCGCCCGTGACTTTGATCTGTACACGAAGATCACCGGCGGCCAACGCATCGATTTGCTGGGCGCGCAATTGCATCAGCTGCCCCTGATCTGGGAGCGAGTGATTGAGGCTGGCCTCGAATCGGGCCATGCTTATGGCAAGGCCTTGCGAACGGTGAAGTCCTGTGTGGGTAGCACCTGGTGCCGATACGGGGTGCAGGATTCGGTAGCGATGGCGATTCGACTCGAACTTCGATACCGGGGCCTACGTTCGCCACACAAGCTCAAGTCGGCAGTGTCGGGCTGTGCCCGTGAGTGCGCCGAGGCCATGTCGAAGGACTTCGGGATCATTGCCACAGAGGCTGGATGGAACCTCTACCTCGGGGGCAACGGCGGTCGGGTGCCCCGCCATGGCGAACTATTCGCCGTTGACCTCAGCGACGACGATCTGATTGCTTATCTCGACCGGTACTTGATGTTCTACATCCGGACCGCGGATCGGCTTGAACGAACATCGACATGGATCGAAGGCCTTGACGGCGGTATCGGCTACTTGCGGAGCGTGATCATCGACGACAGCTTGGGTCTGTCCGAAGAACTTGAGGCCGACATGGCCCGTCACGTTGCTACCTACGAATGCGAGTGGTCCGCCACCCTCAAACAACCCGACCGCCTTGAACACTTCGTCGAGTTCGTCAATGCCCCAGACGTGAACTCAACTCCGATCTGGATCCGTGAGCGGGGTCAAAACGTTCCTGCCTAGTCCGGCGCCGCCTACCAAATTCCCGTCCCGATCCGTTTCATCACTTGTACCCCGTGTCATCACTTGTAAGAGGAGCAACCGTGTCAACCGTCATCCGTGAATCCACCGCAGTTCAGTCAACGAATCCCAGAGAACACCATTGGACGAGAGTTTGCCGCGTCGACAAAGTAAGAGGTGACCGCGGAATTGCGGTTCTCGTGCAAGATCACCCGGTTGCTCTCTTCGGATTGGAACCCTCAGTTGAGGG
>JAHRVJ010000181.1 GCA_019090765.1 Ilumatobacteraceae bacterium | reverse complement strand
CCAGCTGGTTCCTCTGACCCGCCGGTGGCCCGGCGGGCCGGTGGGTCACAACAGATACCGCGCCCCGCGGTGTGGACTGAGCATCCGGAGCCTCCATGGCCGAATGAGTCCACATGGCATCTCGACTCACTTGTTGAGTCGGTTTCGTCAGCTTCGGCCCCGTTGCAACCGACCACGCAGCAAGTAAGGCTGTCAGCAGTACTCGTCGCGCTATTTGATGGCGACAACGGCGTGGAAGTACTACTCACCCGTAGATCGATGGAGATGCGAACTCACCGTGGTGAGATCAGTTTTCCGGGTGGCCGGCTAGACCCAGGCGAAACCCCGATCGAAACTGCATTACGCGAAGCGCAAGAGGAGGTCGGGCTCGACCCAAATCAACCGCGGATCGTTGGTGAGTTGAGTCATCTGCACACGATTGTCAGCCAGAGCTACATCGTGCCGATCGTGTGTGTGCTAGATGAACGCCCGAATCTGAGCCCGCAAACTGGTGAGGTAGATCGAGTCCTGTGGACCCCCCTGGCAGAACTAAGCCAGCCTGGGACCTACCGCCTTGAAGTCTGGGGACAGCTGCCGAGGCAGTATGAGCTGCATTTCTTCGAACTCGATGACGAAACAGTCTGGGGAGCAACCGCAAAAATGCTCATCGACTTACTCACCTAAACCAGCTCAACATCATTCACCAACCCGCCCCAAGTAGTTACACAGAAGCAGTGGCCGGTCGGTTGACAAAGATGCGGCTGCGGCTGCGGCGGGGCTGGTGATCATGCGGCGGTTTGCGGAAGGTGGCGATTTCGGCTCGGTTCGCAGCTTTCATAGCTACGCGTCGTGGAGTGACCATCGGCACTTCTCGGTTGTCCGACCCAAACATGCAGATGCGTTTGAGTTGCTGCCCTGACGTGAGCCGGGTGATGGCGCGCGCCGGATTCAGCTACAGGACCTAGACGAGGTCTGCCAGTAGTTGCCAGGCGTCGAGTACGTGGCGACGTTCGGTGGATCGGGCTCCGATAGAGAATCGAAGTACTTTCCGGTCATCGAGCACGGTCTTAGTGAAGATCGCCTTTCCCGACGCATTGGCTCGTTCTAGCAACGATTCCGTTGCCGCATTGGCGGCGTCGAGATCATCATTACGAACGGCAATGCAGAGCAGATTCAGCCGATGTGGCGCGACAATCTCGAAGCGGTGATCGTCGGCGACCAGGCCCGCGAGCTCCTGGGTGAGCTCGATATGGGAACGGATCATTGTCTGGAATGACTCGACACCATCGCAACGAATCGCGAACCACAGCTTCAGAGCTCTGAAGCGACGACCAAGAGGAATCTGCCAATCCCGATAGTCGATCACGGCGCCCGACTCGGCGGCGCTAGAGCGGAGGTACTCGGGCAGGATGCTCAGCGCACCCAGGAGTGAGACGCGGTCGGTGGTCCAGTAGAGATTGCAGTCGAAATTGACGCCCATCCACTTGTGCGGATTCGTCGAATATGAATCGACCGCTTCGAGCCCCGCGTTCACCCACCGGTACTCCGGGGCGAGGGCAGCGATTCCCGACATGGCCGCGTCGAGGTGAATCCAAATGCTCTCACGCTGGCATATCTCACCCAACTTGGTTGTCGGGTCGAACGCCAGTGACGAAGTCGTGCCGTGTGTCGAGCAGAGAAAGAACGGGATGAGCCCGGCAGCATGATCTTGCGCGATCATTTCGGTCAGCGCCGCGGGGCGCATCGCGAAATTCTCGTCGTGGGGAACGATTCGGATGTGACCGGCTCCAACACCGGCGATCCGCAGACCCTTCTCGATGCTGGAGTGCGCCTGTGAAGTGGAATAGGCGACCAGTCGACCGGTATCGCCGTCGTGATTGACTGCGCCTTTGGTGGCCCGCCAGCGGGCGGAAAGGATGGCCACAAGAGCGGCCTCACTGGCGCTGCCTTGGATTACCCCGCCGCCATGTTCGCTAGTTGAGGTGAAACTTTCGGGTAGATCTAGCAGCTCACGCATCCAATCGAGCATCAGTATTTCCAGCTCTGTACAGGCTGGGGACGTGACCCAGCTCATGCCCTGCACTCCAAGCCCGGCCGACAGCAGCTCACCGAGGATCGATGGATACGAGTTGTTGGCTGGGAAATAGGCGAAGAAATCGGGGTGCTGCCAGTGCATCAACCCCGGCACGATCACCCGCTCCACATCATCCATCACCGTCGAAAACGATTCGGGTGCCTCGGGTGGATGCTCAGGCAGGTGAGCTCTGACGGCTCCAGGCTCTACGGCCGGAGCAACCGGCTGCTGGTCGATACCTTCGATGTAGTCCGCGATCCAGTCAATGAGGGCATGTCCATTGGCCCGAAACTCCTGAGGTGTCACTGGCCCAGCGGAGATTTCGGTTGAGACGTGTTGCGGTTGCGGTAGAGCGCCAGCCCGACCCGACCGAAGACGATCAACAGCCCGATAATCATCGCTACAAACACCAGCGTCTGTCGCCAGCCGCCTCTTGCCTTACTCCCGCACCCTGGACGTTCGACCGTGCCCAGGCAGTCCGTTAGGTCAGCGTTGTCGGGGAAAAAGGTGTTGTCTGTGGTTACCGGCTCGACCTCACCGCTTGGTACATCCGCACTAGCGGCCATCGCAACAGGTGACGCGGGAGCGACGCCTAAGAGCGTGATCGTGAGGATTGCTGCGGTGAGGATATGGAGCATTCGGCCGACTGATCTACGATTCACACTCTTGATTCAACCGCAGCATCCCGACCGCCCCACCGTTCTCGTTGTCGACTTCGGCGCGCAGTACGCACAACTGATTGCTCGGCGTGTGCGCGAGCACCAGGTTTACTCCGAAATCGTTCCGCACGGCATCACTGCTGAAGAGATCGCCGAACGCCGGCCGGCGGCAATCGTGTTGTCAGGTGGCCCCAAGAGCGTCCACGTCGACGGAGCCCCCACGCTCGACCCGGCGATCTACGACCTCGGCGTTCCGCTACTCGGTATCTGCTACGGCGCCCAGCTGATCGCGGAGCAGCTGGGTGGCGTGGTGGGCCGTGGAATGAAAGGCGAATACGGCCGCGCCGAGCTCACCCGAGTCGGCTCGTCGCTGCTCCTGCCTGATGATGCTCCCGACGT
>JAHRVJ010000180.1 GCA_019090765.1 Ilumatobacteraceae bacterium | reverse complement strand
GCTGGTCGAACCGACCGCATCAGGATTTAGTGGCATATCGATTTGCTCGCTCTCGTTGGGTCGATCTGGTATTTCGGTGAGCTGGCAATAGTGACTCTGCCAGCCGCTCACCACACCTTAGGGTGGCGGCCATGTGTGATTGCCAGTGGACTAGACGTGAAGTCGTCGCTGGCGCAGTTGGGATCGCGGCAGCAGGCCTCGCAGGGTACGGAGTTGCCGACGCTGGCAGCACGACGGCGGCGACCCTCGCACCCTTGGAACAAGGGCCGGTTCCAGCGCCACTGGAGGTCGCTAGCGGTCTCCACATTCACCCGCGATCCGACTGGGGAGCTGACCTTCCACCAAAGGGAGCAATGGGCACGGAAGACGTTCGATTCCTCCTCGTACATCACACTGCGTCAACCAACAACGCTCCCGATCCTCGTTCGGTGATCCGCCAGACCTACGCCTATCAAACAGGCCCGGCCAAGCGATGGCCTGATGTTTGTTACCACTTCATGATCGGCGCCGACGGCTCGATCTGGGAGGCCCGGGCCGGGTCGCTCGACGGCCCAGTGGTCGCCGACGCGACAGGCGGCAACCAGGGCTACGCCCAACTGATTTGCCTGATCGGAAATTTCGTTGGCGAAGCGCCCACCCTCGCCGCGCAGGATTCACTGATGCGGATGATGATCTTCCTCGCCGACCGTTACGAGATCGACAGCGCTCCTGCCGCCAGCGTGACTTTTGTCTCGCGTGGCTCAAACCGATATCGAGCAGGGTCCCAGATCACGACTTCAACAATTTCTGGTCACCGTGACTGCAGCGCCACGGCCTGCCCTGGCGATGTCGGCTACTCACTACTGCCAACATGGCGCAGCCGTGTTCACGCAACGCGACTCATCCGTGACGATGCTGGCCCATATCGCAGCGCCACGCGGCTCGGAGTTCACCTCTCCTAGCCTTGGCAAGCGTGACGTCACCCACCCCGCAGGAGATCAGCTACCTCACCGCCGACATTGTCGTAGTTGGCGGCGGCCCCGCTGGGTCGGCAGCAGCGATCGAACTCAGCCGTGCCGGACGATCGGTAATTGTCCTCGACAAAGCAAAGTTCCCACGCAACAAGTGTTGCGGCGACGGGTTAACCACCCTCGCTCTCCGCGAGCTCGATACTCTCGGCCTCGATCCCGGTGCAATCACCGACTGGTTCGACGTCAACGCCGCGACAGTGCGCTCCCCAAGTGGCCGGCAAGTGAAGCTACCGATGCCCCCCGATGGGAGATATGTGGCGGTGGCTCCGCGCCTCCAGCTCGATGACGCACTCCTCCAACTCGCACGTAAGGAGGGTGCCGACGTTCGCGACGGACATGGATTCACCGGACTCAGCGACCACGGTGACCACATCGTGGTCGACGCGGACGGGCTCTGCATTTCCACTCGATACGTGATTGCCGCGGACGGAATGTGGAGCGCTGTGCGTAAAGCCGTCGGCCTTCGCGAGCCCGGCTACCTGGGTGAGTGGCACGGGTTCCGCCAGTACGGGCACAACGTCACAGGGCCAGCGAAAGACCAGCTGTTTGTCTGGTTCGAACCCGACCTGTTGCCAGGATACGCGTGGTCCTTCCCACTGCCCGGCGGCCGGGTCAACATCGGATTCGGTGTATTGCGCGATGGCGAGCGGCGCGTGCAAGACATGAAGCAGCAATGGGCCGATCTGCTGCAGCGACCACACTTAGTCGAGGCCCTTGGCACAGGTTTCGAACTTGAGGACCGCCACGCCGCCTGGCCGATCCCGGCCCGCATTGATCAAGCAACGCTAACTAGCGGACGAGTGCTGCTAGCCGGCGACGCGGCGATGGCGACCGACGTGATGACGGGCGAAGGCATCGGCCAAGCCCTACTTTCTGGTCGGCTGGCCGCGAAAGCGATCGTCGCCGCCGGTGCGCTACAGCCCAAGTACGCAGCAGATTCGTACAAAGCCGACGTCCGACATCACCTTCTCGCCGACCACAAGATGTCGGCGTTACTGGGCAGGGTGCTGACCAAATCTTGGGGGGCACGCGGATCGATCCGCGTGGTGGACGCGAGCGGAGGATGGGGCAAGCGAAACTTCGCGCGCTGGATGTTCGAAGACGAGCCGCGGGCAATCATGCTCACACCAAGACGTTGGCATCGCGGTTTCCTCAGCCGATCCGGCGCCTACGCCTGACGATCGGGATCGCGGTCAAGCACGGGAGGAGCCCACACATCGGTCTCGCCAACTGTGACGCGGATGCCGTCGCGATCGATATCGCCCGGCTCCCCCGAACTCTCCGAGACGATCTCCATGTCGTCCTCTTTCGGTGGACCTTCGTAAACATCTCGGATGCCGAGCATGGCGCCCGCGGCTGCGGCCCCGAGCAGACCGGCTTTACGGCGGCCAGCTTCGATCGACGAAAGCCGCCGCCTCGCTGCCTCCTCCTCGCTCTCGATCCGGTACGGCGCCAGCTCATCGCGTTCACCATCGTCCATGCGGACAGATTATGTGCAGATCGGGCCCGTTGGATCGCGCGGCCTGATCCCCGCAGTTGGGTCGTCCCGGCTACCGTCCACTGCGAATGACCGATCCAAACAGCGCAGGCAACACCTTCCCATCCACCCAGCAGTCTCCGATGGACGACAAAGCAACCGCGGAAACCTTCGAGAAGATCTTCTTCGAACTCCGCAAAGTGATCGTGGGGCAAACCCGGCTCCTTGAGCGCCTGCTTGTTGGGGTGCTGTGCCGGGGCCACTGTCTCCTTGAGTCGGTGCCCGGGCTCGCCAAGACGCTCGCCGCTGAAACACTCGCAGACGTGGTTGGCGGTTCCTTCGCCCGCATCCAGTTCACCCCCGACCTACTACCGTCCGACATCGTCGGTACCCGGATCTATCGGGCGAGCAGCGAGACCTTCGACGTCGAGTTTGGCCCTGTGTTCGTCAACTTTCTGCTGACCGACGAAATCAATCGGGCACCCGCCAAGGTCCAGTCGGCACTACTTGAAGTCATGGCCGAACAGCAGGTCACAATCGGCGGCGTCACGCACCCAGTTCCGAACCCCTTCTTCGTTGTCGCCACTCAGAACCCCATCGAGTCAGAAGGCGTCTATCAACTCCCCGACGCCCAACGTGATCGCTTCATGATGAAGATCACCCTCGACTATCCAACGCCAGACGAAGAGATGACAATCATCGACCGGATGAGTATCCGCGCCCCGGTCCCAGATCAGGTAATCAGCCTCGAAGATCTGATCGAGCTACAAGACCGCGTCGACACAATCTTCGTCGATCGATCAGTCGCGCAATACGCCATCGACGTCGTTCAGTGCACACGAACACCGGATCGATTCGGGCTCCCAGATCTGTCCACGGTGATCGGGCTGGGCGCCAGCCCGCGAGCTTCGCTAAACCTCGTGCGTGGCGCGAGGGCGTTGGCCATGCTGCGCGGCCGGTCCTACACGACGCCCCAAG
>JAHRVJ010000179.1 GCA_019090765.1 Ilumatobacteraceae bacterium | reverse complement strand
TGGTGGGGCATGTCGCCGAATCAGTCATCGGAAAACGGAGCCGCCAGCCAACCCGATGTTGCGCTGGAAACGCTCGCGATTACGGCTGGGCGGGAGGCCAGTGGATCTTCACTGGCTCCAGCATTGTGGGCCTCGAGTACGTGGGAATCCGACAGCCTTGACGATGCCAACCGGCGTGCAACGTCGGTTCGTCACGGCGGCTTCTACAGCCGGTATGCCAACCCCACGGTGCAGTCGTTCGAGCAGGCAATCGCGAAACTCGAAGGAGCTGAGGAAGCGTTGGCCTTCGCCTCTGGGATGGGAGCGGTCGCTTCAACCGTGCTCGCACTCTGCTCTACTGGGAGCCATATTGTCGCTCAACGACAGCTCTATGCAGGTACTTTGGCTTTCCTGCAGGGGCCCTGCCAGCGCCTAGGTATAGATGTCACGTTCGTCGACCTCGGCACGCCCGGAGCTTTTTCCGAGGCCGTGCGACCGGGCAAGACAATGCTGGTTATCGCCGAATCGCCGTCAAATCCACTGCTGGAACTAGCCGACCTCGACGAGCTCGGCGCGATCGCCGGACCCTTCACCCTCGTCGATTCAACTTTCGCTACTCCGCTCGGCCAACAGCCACTCGCGCACGGTGTCGACATCTCGCTGCACTCTGCAACCAAAGGCATCGCCGGCCACAACGATGCCACGCTGGGAGTGATCGCCGGCGACGCCGACCTACTGGGCGAGATCTGGGCCTATTCCGTACTGCACGGTGCGACACCCTCGCCGTTCGATGCACTGAATGCACTGCGCGGGCTGCGCACGCTTGGGGTTCGCACCAGGCAACAAAGTCTCACAGCGCGGTCGCTCGCGGTTTCACTTGCCGACCACCCCGAAGTCACCGCTGTGCACTACCCGGGCCTCAGTGAGCATCCGCAGCACCAACTGGCCACCCAACAGCTCCGGCAGTATGGATCGGTATTGTCATTCGAGGTCGCCAACCGCGACGCGGCAGCTAACTTCCTCAGTCGACTCCGCCTGGCCCGCATTGCGACCTCACTCGGTGGCCCCGAGACGTTGGTGTGCCATCCGGCGACATCAACTCACGCGAGTTTGACCCCCGACGAAATGACCGCCTCCGGCGTGACCGAAGGGCTGCTGCGCGTCTCGCTAGGGCTGGAAGAGTGCAACGACATCATCGACGATTTGGTCAACGCCTTAGAGGCGCCGTCGACCGAAGCCTGAGTGTCGATAGCTACTCGACGATGTCAATTTCTGCTGGACCGAACATCGACCAGCCGACAATCAGCGTCTCGATATTCTCCTCAGAACCTTCCCAGTTATATGCCCTCACCTGAGCTGGGCTGCGTCTTCCGAGTCGAGACCGGAACAGCTCGAAGGTAGACATATCACGGAGCCGGACGCCGGCACCCCCGTCGGCAACGCCACCGTTGGCTACCCGGCCATCGTTGAGCTCAATCACCATCGGGAACGGAGTGCGGAATCCGTGAGCGAGGCCCGACCCCGCCATTTCGACGATCAACGTCTCTCGGTTACCAGGTCTGTTCAGGGCCTGCCGGACATCGTGTTCATGTGCATGGCAATCGAACGGCCCACGAATATCGCCAGCGACTTCGAAGGTGTTTCCGGCCGCTTCGGCCTGCCCGTCCCAACGGTCAAGTAGCTCAACAACCGAGAGGGCACGTCCTCGTTCGACCTGCGAGGCCGTCCACTCTTCGCCCGGCGCGCCTTCGGTTCGGTCGTTGCACACGTCGTCGGCAACGCCAGCGACGTGGGACAGGACGTCTCGAACGGTCCAGCCAGGATTGCACGGAACCGGGGTCGCCCAATCTTGGTCTGACAATGTCCGGAAGAGCTCAGCAAGCGAACTCTGAGCTGTCGTGTACATCTCCGTAATCGTTGGCATCGCCATCTGCGTCGGCTCGTCTTGGTCGGCGGTTGTCATTTCTAGATCATCGCATGCCCGATGTGCGGTGCCGAACCCGAGGTCGCGCACCCGAGTGGCGTCAGCTCTTGGCCCCAGACATCTCGCCCGTACAGGTCTCGTCGGCGCAAGCGTGACATTCCAATTGCAGCGTCGTGTGAGCAACACCATATTCAGATCGCAGTATGGAATTCAGCACGGTAAGTGTTCCTTGCGCATCGTGGACCAGCTCGCTGCAGTCGCCAACAATGACATGTGCTGAAACACTCGTCCGCCCGCCCCCGAGTGGGCGGAGGTGCAAATGGTGAACCCGCGCAACCCCCGGCTCGGCTTCCAGCCGTTCCTGCAACGCCGGTACCGACAGGTCGCGCGGAACCCGATCGAGCAGGATTCCAGTCGCCGACCGAATCAGTGTCCATGTCGACCAGAGGACCGCCGCCGATAGGGCCAATGAAGCGGCGGGATCGATCCACTCTGGCCCACCCGCCAAGATCAAGGCGCCCGCGGCGACCACTAGGAACGACCCGGCCAGGTCGGTCAGGAGGTGGAGGCGCGCGGCGCGCATCGAAACAGCCTCGTCGCCGTGGCCGCCTCCAACGAGTGCGACTCCGACCGCATTGACGACGACTGCAGCGACGCCGATCAGAAGCACACCGAGACCCGATACCTCCTCGGGTGTGACCAGCCTGCCAATTGACTCGTAGACGATCCACACGATCGAGCCAATGAGGAGCAGCGACGAAATGAAGCCACCGAGGGCGTCGGCCTTGCCAAACCCGTAGGTCCAGTGGTCGCTGGCGGGTCGTCGAGCAACGACAACCGCGATCAGCGCGGTGATCAGCCCAAGTGCATCGACCGCTTGGTGTGCTGCGTCGGCCAACACGACAACGGAGCCGATGGCGAGGCCCACGATGATCTGGACAACTCCGAATCCAGTGTTGAGGACAGCTGCCGCGACGAGCCGCCACAACGGCGCGTTGGAGTGCTCATGATCGTGAACCCCCGGACGCTCCCCATTCTCACTCATCGAGAACGATTGTAGCTCCGGAATTCGGGCGCCTACAACAGTCGCGTTCTAGGAGTAGAAGGGGCTCTCACCGGTGGTGTGATCGGTGAGGTCTTTGACCCGCTCAACGGCCTCGATCCCATCAACGAGCATGGTCTGCACGCCATCGAGCATGGTCATCTTGCTCATCGAGCAACCGTGGCAGCCGCCACCCATGGTGAGAAAGGCAGTGCCCTCGCTGTCGTGGCCAACATAGGTGACAAATCCACCATGGGCCGCCAGGGCTGGGTTTACTTCGGCATCGACAAGCGCCTCGATCTCAGCCGAGAGCTCGTCGTCAATCGTTAGCCCCTCGATGGTCGCTACCTTCGGACGATTGGGGTTGCGGATCACTAACCCGTGCGATGAGGAGAAGTCGAGCGTGGCGCTGCTCAATAGTTCAACGTCGTCGCCGGGGATAATGATCTTCATCCCCTCATGCGTACGCACCTCATCGGTAAACGCGGCGGTCAGAAACTCCTCGAAACTGAGGTCGTAGCGGAATTCCTCGCCAGGCCCCGACGCGACCGCCAAGCGCAAACCTAGCTTCTCGCCGTCCTCTTCGTCATCACGCAAATCGTGCAGGTGCTCGATCGCTTCAGGAGTGACCAGGATGATCGGCTCACTCGCGGCGGCACTGTCAGTCTCGGCGGCCAAAGCGTCAAGGGGACTCATCCCCCCAGGCTACCGGCAGCCCCCAGCAGGGCCATTGCAGTCCCAATTGCTCTGCCACAACTCGTAGTATCGGCCCCGTGACCGACGGCAGCCGCAAGGCCATATTCGCAGCATTCTTCGCCAATCTAGGTATCGCCATCGCGAAGTTCGCCGGGTTTCTCATCACTGGCTCGGCCAGCTTGCTGGCCGAGACCGTCCACTCAGTGGCCGACACCGGCAACCAAGCTCTGCTCTTCCTAGGCGGCAAGCGAGCCGAACGGGAAGCGTCTCACAAGCACCCATTCGGGTACGGGCGCGAACGCTACTTCTGGTCATTCGCTGTCGCGCTCGTTCTCTTTTCGATGGGCGGAATGTTCGCCCTATATGAGGGCATCGAAAAGCTGCGCCACCCCCACGAAATTGAGAATCTCCCAGTTGCACTGATAATCCTCTGCTTCGCGATCGTGTTGGAGGGCTACTCCCTCCGCACAGCGATCAAGGAGAGCCAGCACGTGAAGGGCCCCGACACGAGCTGGTGGAGCTTCATTCGCTCAACGAAACAGCCAGAGCTACCGGTTGTATTGCTCGAAGACATCGGTGCCGAGACCGGGCTCGTGATTGCCCTAGGCGGCGTGCTCATGGCCGAGGCAACTGGCAACGCCCGCTGGGACGCCGCCGGGTCAACAGCGATCGGCGTATTGCTGATCATCATCGCCATCGTGCTCATGATTGAGATGAAGAGCCTGCTGATCGGCGAAGCAGCCGACGATTCCGTCAGGGAAGACATCGTGAATGCGATCAACACCAGTGACCATGTTGATCAGCTGATCCACATTCGCACGGAGCACATCGGACCCGACGAAATACTCGTCGGCGCCAAGGTCGAGTTCTCGTCGGAGCTATCTGCCGACGAGTTGGTCGCCGCCGTCAACCGAACCGAAGACACGATCCGCGCCGCGGTCCCCATCGTGACTGTTATGTATCTCGAACCCGATCTGCATCAAGCAGACCGGCAAGACGACGACGCCACTCAACCGAAAGCCGATCAGACCGAACGCTGACGGTTGCGCTGTTGTCCAGCGGCAAGCCACCTTCGATCTGCTCAAGCATCAGCTTGTCTTCGGCGCCGATCGCCCGATCGAACGCCAAGAGGTCCTCGGCGGGCACGTCGTGATCATGGTTTCGCCACACAACGAACGTGAACAGTGAGTTCGCCTCGTCGATTGGTGTGGCGCAGAGCAGCAGTACGCGATCATCACCCTCGCGAGAGCCCGACTCGTAGTGGGTGTTGGAGCGGATAGTGAACGGGAGATGAAAGCCCGTCGACATTCGCTGGCGAATTGTTTCACCAGCTTCGTCGAGCACATCAACCGTGTACTCATACCCGACGAATTCAGCGTCAAGCTGCACAACATTGAACGGAGCAACCACGGGGTCAACTCCGTCTCCGATAGTCCCCGCGTGAACGAACGGAAAGTGAGCGACATCACAGAAGTTGTCGATCATCCGAGTCGCCGCGACCTTCCACACCTCCTTGCCAGCATTGATCCTCCTGAACGACGCGTCGTCATCTTCAACAATTCGCGGTGGCTCACCAGTGGGCACGCCAGGACACAGCCACACCAGCCCGTACAGCTCACGCACCTGCATCACAGCGAGCGAAGTCGATGCCGGAAGCCGAGCCCCGGCACCAAGAGAGGGAACATTGACGCAGGTCCCCTCGGCGTCGAACTTCCAGAAATGGTACGGGCAAACTAGACAGCCATCCCTCACGACGCCACCCGACAGGGGAGCGTGACGATGCGGACATCGATCAAAAACCGCGATTAACTTCCCCTCGAGATCACGCCAGAGTACGAAGCTGACGCCCAGCACTTTCACCGTAACTGGTACGTCAGCTACGTCGGCCGCGTCGGCAACCACATACCACTCGCTACGCAGCGCTCGAGATTTACACAACTTCACCGCTTCAGATGACATGATCCGCGCATCGTAGCAACGTCGAAATTTGCGCCCCCTTCGCTGAGGGCCATGCGCCGTGCGAGGATGGCCGACATGCGCATTCTGGTGACCAACGACGACGGTATTGATTCGATCGGGCTACATGTGCTTGCTAGGGCAATGTGTGCGCTCGATGGGCAACACGAGGTCGTTGTCGCCGCGCCTGACTCCGAATACTCCGGGGCCTCGGCCGCAGTTGGGGCGTTGCAGACAATTAGACCTGAAGTCCACCGGGCCAACATCGATGACTGCCCAGCGTCGGCCATTTGGTCGATCAGTGGTCCGCCGGCGCTGTGTGTGATGTTCGCCAATCTCGGAGCGTTCGGTGGCCAGTTTGATCTCGTCGTCGCCGGCATTAACCCGGGGGCGAACGTCGGGCGAGCGGTTTACCACTCGGGCACCGTGGGCGCGGCGATGACCGCCCGCAATGGGAGCATCTCTGGCGTCGCTGTAAGTCAAGCCGTTGCTGGCTTTGGAGTGGAGGGACAAGGTTGGAATGAGGCTGTTGGCCAGCAGTTGTGGGACACCGCAGCCGAAGTCGCCAAGACCGTGGTGCAAGCTCTGGTCGACGACCTTCCTGAGCAGCCAGTGCTGATCAACGTGAACGTTCCGAACCTTCCTCTCGAAAAGATTGGGGCCTGGCGGCATGGGGTGATCGGTACGGTGCCCGTCCGTTCGATGGCCAGTGCAACCTTGGAGCCGATCCCCGATCATCAAGATGCTTACAGCGTCAAGATGAGTTGGGGGGATCCGATTGCCCTCGTCGAAGGAACCGACGGCTGGGCGATCGGCCAAGACGACGTTGCGATCTCCTACATCTCGCGTTTGGTTCACGATGACAGTGAGGAGAACTCCTCGGTT
>JAHRVJ010000178.1 GCA_019090765.1 Ilumatobacteraceae bacterium | reverse complement strand
GAACTTGATTCGCCAGGCCTGGTTGCCTACGCCGAACGGCTCATTCCCGCCGACTGAGGTGGCGACCAGGCGATCTGCGGCACACGGACGATACCGATGAAGGCTGCTACCTTCCGGTCCTGACCTGATTCACGGGCGCCCATTGCACAGGACCCGGTCGTCACCTCACTCGGCGGGCAATCCGCCAATACTGATGCTACCTGCTCACGTCGTGTCGGCATCGATCAGCGAGCCGAAATAGCGGGCGATCAGCTAGCCTTACCGCCCGGCCAGAAGGTTTCCGATTCGGTAACTGACGGTCCAGGAGGGATGCGAGAGCGGCCGAATCGGCACGCTTGGAAAGCGTGTGAAGGGCAACCTTCCGTGGGTTCGAATCCCACTCCCTCCGCTGCCAGAACGTGGTCGGAAGGTGTTGGGCAGGGCCGGGACTGATGCGCGTATTGGGTTGGGTACATCAACGCCACGCTCCCGACCACATCACCGAACACCGATTGCAGCCCGACCCGATCCACGACATACGTATAGAGGGGTAAGATATACGCATGCCAAGTCGAACGATCTATCTGCCCGACGATGTCGATCAGTTAGTCAATGAGCTCGATGTCAATCTGTCTCGCCTCACCCAAGACGCTGTCAGAACGCTGGCAGCACAAGAATCTGCCGACTGCGCATCACGCCTTGCCGCGATCAGGCAGAGAGTCGCCGACGCTGAACTGTCCTACCCGCAGGACCACCTCGCCAAGATGCGCGAAGAGGCTGGCGATGATCTGCGTTGACGCGAACATTCTGGTCGCCGCGCTCGATTCACAAGACCTCTTCCACGAAGCGGCTTCGGAGGCCATCGTTGGACACCGCAAAGTCATCGCCCTCAATGTCACTTGTGCGGAGGCACTGGTACACCCTTACCGGGTTGGTAGATCCGACGAGGCCCGCCTCATCCTGGAAGAGTACGGGGTCGAAACAGTGGCGGTGACGAATGCGATCGCGTACAAAGCAGCCGACCTGAGAGCAACCCATGGCAACCGAAACTTCCCGATGCTTGACGCGTTAGTCGTTGCAACAGGCATTGAATCCGGAGCGAGCGTTGTCACGACCGATTCGAAATGGCCATCGTTTCCTAACGTAGACATTCAGTTACTTGGCAAATGATGACTCGGCTAGATCAATCTCTACGCTGACGATCTGCGAGACTTCCTAAATGTCGGTGCCACCCCCCGACGGTGACAGCTCGCCGCTAAGCAGCGAACGCGCCGGCAATCTGAGCGCGATCGAGGCAATGGACCTGGCCCTCGTCGAAGCCCAAGCTGCCCTCGCGCACGATGATGTGCCGGTTGGCGCAGTTGTCCTCCATCAAGGTGAAGTGATCGCGGCGCGCCACAACGAGCGCGAACTCAATAACGACCCGATTGCCCATGCCGAAGTACTGGCGCTCCAAGATGCCGCCGCTCACCTCGGCCAGTGGCGCCTCGACGAATGCACGATGTATGTGACGCTGGAACCGTGCGCGATGTGTGCCGGTGCCGCGGTGAATGCACGGCTCGGGAGGATCGTGTTCGGAGCCGATGACCCGAAGGCGGGCGCTGTGATCAGCCAGTATCAGCTACTAGTTGGTGACCGGCTGAATCATCGCGTCGAGGTGTCGAGCGGTATTGGGGCCGAGCTATCAGCGGAGATGCTCCGCTCCTTCTTCCGAAAGCGTCGGCGGCCCAGCTGAATTAGGAACGCTCAGTGGTCTTTGCGGCGCAGACTGCCAATCAGTCGACGTAGCGCTGACTCGCGTTCGTTGGGACCGTCGCCACTATCAGCATCGACATCGGCATCGACATCGACATCGACTGTCGCTGTCGCGTCAGGCGCAACCGTCGCCTGTTGCTCGGCGGCCAGCTGGCTGTACATGACTTCGGCACTGGTCGCTTGTGTCGGCGGGGCGAAACCAGCGAACGCCGACTCCGCAGGTGGCGCTTTGAGGGCAGCCACCTCAGAGCTGTTGAGGTCAGAACCGGCGCCAGCCAGATCTGATTCTACGGGGTCAGGGCTAGCGGGATCACCGATTGGAGCGATTGAGGGACTACCCACGGTCGCCGACTCAATCGCTGCGATCGCCCGGCGTACTGCATCAGCGACATCGTCTGGGACCTCATCGCTCTCTACCGATGGATCTTCATCGAGAGTAAGCACGGGCATGTCGAACACGACGTCCCCGTTGTCTGTCTGGACCAACAGCTCGAGTCCACCGTCTTCGTCTTCGTTAGTGACGGCCGTCGGATCTGCTTCCTCGCTGAGCGGTGAAGGCTCATCGCTGCTCTCCTCAACCAGTTGAGGGTTGGTCACTTCGGATTCGAGCGCCGATTCTTCGTCGGTCCACGAAACTGCGAACTCAAGACTGCCAGCTTCATCAAGTTGCTCAGCGGCCGCGTCGTCGTTGACCGCAACTCGCTCTTCGGTGACGATGGGGTCGACCTTGCCGCTCCAGAGGTCCTCGTCGTCGGCCGATAAATCGCTGCCGACATCGATCCATGACTCTTCGGTTTCCCACAAATCGTCTTCGATTGCAGCGACAGAGTCAGTTGCATCATGTACCTCGGCACCAGCCTCAATATCCATGATCTCAGATACATCGACATGGTCTTCGACTTCAACGTCGGCTTGATCGGCCAGGTCGAGAAGCGCTACGGGACCAGCAACGTCTTCAACTCCCACTTCAACCTCAGCAACTTCGACGACTTCCAGTTCAACTGCAACAACCTCTTCAGATTCTGCTTCGGCGTCCGGCACCGAGTCAGCAACCTCATCGACGTCAGCGAGGCCATCGACCTCAACGAGCTCAGGCACTGGCAAGAATTCAGTTGCAGCATCATCCTGTTGCGCTGCCGAACCAGTCTCGTCAAAGTCCAGGAACAACAGCTCGTCGTTAAGCATGTCCTCGCTGTCGAACCGGGCGAAATCTTGGGTATCGGGTTCGTTCGTGAACTCAAGCAAGGCTTCGACCGACTGGCCCCAGTCGGCTACTTCGTCACCAGGAACCTCCT
>JAHRVJ010000177.1 GCA_019090765.1 Ilumatobacteraceae bacterium | reverse complement strand
GTCTTTCACGCGATGACCGGCGAGTCGCCGTTCGCCCGCGACGACGTAGTGAGCACGCTGATGGCGCACTCCTCTGACCCTCCACCTGCAATAGGGAACGACCATCTCGACGCGTTCTTCAGCCGCGCGCTGGCGAAGGATCCTGATGAGCGATTCGATAGCGGTCAGGATCTGATATCCGAATTTGTTTCGACCTATTCGGATCCTGACGAGGCAATCGCAGCGCTTCAGCTAGATCAGGGCAGGCCGTCCACACCCGCACGGTCGCGCCGCGGATACCTACTCGTTGGGGGAATTGCCGCGGTCGCGGCCCTGGTCGCTGGAGCGGTGGTGTTCACCGAGTCTGGTGACGAGCCGACCGCCGCCGGGGTAACTCCTGGCGGAGCGGTATCGACCGACGCCGATCAGGGGACGAATTCTGTACCGGACACGGCTGGCGGAGCGCCGGTCGTGACTGATTCCAGCCCCGACACGACTGTGGCAGAGGCCGTAGCTCTGCGCAGTGGGGGCAGTATTTCGGTAGGCACGCGGCTCGACCTTTCGGATCCCAATCCCCATGCCAACCTTGACGCCGCGAAGTTGCTCGCCGAGTGGGTGCTACCAGTGATGTACCGAATCGATGAGAAGCTCAATCCGGTGCCGAGCCTGGCTCTTGGGCCACCAAGTGAGATCGACGATGACCCACTCCTGCTCACATGGTCAATTCACGATGACCGAGTATGGGATGACGGGACACCGGTCACCACCGCAGACATCGTCGCAACGTTTGAGTACATCAGCGCCGCTGACACCAACGCCAACAGCACCATCCTCTACGACAACCTGGCGTCGGTCGAGGCGATTGACGCAACCACCCTGCAGATCCGCCTCACGGAGCCAACTGGTGCCGCGTACCTGTATTTCTCGACCATCCACCCAATCATCAAAGGTGCGGCGTGGCGCGACCATCTGGCAACAGGCGCTACCGCTGCGACGTTCCTCGACGCTGGTGTCGACTTTGCCGCCGGTCCTTACCAGTTAGCAGCAAGGCAGAATGCTGGAGAGATTGCCCTCGGGCGGAACCCTGCATGGAATGGCGATGCGGCACCGGCGCTTGACCGCGTGGACTTCGCCTCCTACCCCGATTCAGATGCGCTGGTCGAGGCCAAAGAGCTTCGCCAAGTCGACATGATCTGGGTAGATGATGTCGAGCGAAGTGAGATCCTCGATGTAGCAGATATCGCGGGCACCGAAGTGTTGGTGGACAACTCCGATGTCGGGGTGCAATTGTCGATGAACCTGAGGTCGGAGCCGTTGGCGGATCCCTTGGTGCGCCGCGCCATCCTGCATGCGATCGATCGCCAAGCGATCGCCGACACCGCCGTCGGGCGCAAGACTGACTTGATTGCCGATTCCTGGGACAGCCTGATCTTTGCACCTGGGCAACGTGGTGATATGCAACCATTCGCCGACACATTCGATGTGGACGAGGCCAATCGCTTGTTGGACGAAGCTGGCTGGTTGCGCCCCGACGACACCGTGTTTCGCCGCAAGAATGGCCAGGACCTCGCTCTCACGGTCGTGCTCAATGGCGACTCCGACAGCATCAATACGGCAATCGCGATTGAGGACGCTTTGCAAGCAGTGGGCATTGACATCAGTGGTACGCCGGGCTCTCCGACGCTTACAAGCGAACGCATGAGCACAGGTGACTTCGATCTGCTGCTCCAGTTCCGAATATTCAACAACGATCCCGTTGTCACCGAGCTCTCGTTCGCGACGACGGCTTGCCCCCCTTCGATCGAAGGCTGTAGCGGATTCGGGGTCAATTTCGGAGCGTTCAGCGACGCCGACATTGATGCCACGTTCGTGGTAGCAAGCGAGACCAGCGATCCCGACGAGCGATCGGCGGTTTATACCGAGCTTGATCAAGAGTTGCGCGCGGCGGTGCCCGCAGTCCCCCTCTACGTCGAACCAGCTTTCACCGCGTTTCAAGATGACATCGCCGGCGTCACCAACGCCCCCAACGTCGGCCCGATCGTCAGCCTCGCCGACTGGGGATTTCGCGCCGACTCGTAATGGGCAAGCCAGGGAAGTCCCCCAGAAGTTAGGGTTGCCTTATGCCAGATGGGGGTAGTACCTTACAGTGCTGTGTTGAACACGCGAGTTGCGGATCTCCGGCCGGCGGTCACAAATAGCCGCCCGCTGAGCGCGACATCGTTACGTCTCCACGGCACGGCCACCGCGCTGATTGCTGAGGGGCGAACTCTCACCTTTGCCGATCTGGCCGACATGGTCGACGATCGACGCACGACGCTTGGCGCTGTTCGTCAGCTGGTTGCCCTTGAAGGGGGAAACAATCTCGAGTTCGTCGTGACCTGGTTGGCAGCTCTCGATGGTGGTCACCCGGTGATCCTGCTCGATGGGCCGACGAGCGCGAAAACCGCGCTCGCCCTCTATGAGCCCGATGTTATGGTCTCGACAGCGTCAGCTAACGTCCGAATCGAGCACCTGGCGAACCCTCATCTCAACCTCGACGAGTCGCGCGACCTGCATCCTGATCTCGCTCTGCTGATGAGCACCTCTGGTTCCACCGGAGCCAGCAAACTCGTCCGGCTCTCGCACGACGCAGTTGCCAGCAACGCCGTATCGATTGCGAACTACCTCGATCTCCAACCCAGCGACCGGGCAATCACATCGATCCCCCTGCACTACTGCTACGGACTCTCCGTGGTCAGCTCCCACCTCGCGGTCGGAGCATCGGTGATACTGACGAATACCTCGGTGGTCGACCCCTGCTTCTGGGACGCGGTCGAGCGCTGGGGAGCGACAGGCCTCTCCGGAGTCCCATACACATTCGAAATGATCGAGCGAGTGGGTCTCGACGTACTTCGGGCTCCTTCGCTCCGATACGTAACCCAAGCCGGTGGACGAATGCCACCCGAGGACGTAGTACGGCTCGCGCAGTTCGGTCAGACCGCAGGGTGGGACCTATTCGTGATGTACGGGCAAACCGAAGCCACAGCCCGTATGGCCTACCTGCCTCCTGAGGCCGTGTTCGACAACCCAGCCGCGATTGGGCAAGCCATTCCGGGTGGTTCGATCCGCCTCGACCTTGCCGCGGCGCCGCCAGCCGCACCGCCAGCCGACGACGGCTGCGACGCTACAGAGTCCACCGGCATCGGCGAGATCGTCTACACAGGTCCGAACGTGATGATGGGCTACGCGATGTCGACGGCCGATTTAGGCCGAGGACACGAACTCGTCGAGCTACGTACCGGAGATCTCGGCCGTGTCAACAGTGCCGGATACCTGGAGGTCGTTGGGCGCTCCAGCCGGTTCCTCAAAATCCACGGCAAACGGATCGACCTTGGCCAGGTCGAGTCGAAGCTGGCCGGCCTCGGCTGGCGTGCAGCATGCGCCGGCGATGACAACGGTCTCGTGGTTGCCATTGCGCAAGGCCACGAACCCGGCGGAGCCACAAGTGCCCTAGCCGAAGAGGACCTCCTCGCAGCTGTACTCAAGGTCGTAACACTGCCGCGCCAGCGCGTAACTGCCGTCCGACTCACAGAGATCCCGCGAACGACATCGGGCAAGGTCAACGGTCCGGCGCTAACCAGAGTTGCACAGGAGATCGCAGCAAGCCGGGAACGGGCTGCGGAGACTCGCCGCGAGGAAGCCAACGGCCGAGAGGACTCCGACACGGTTATGTCGACGTTCCGGCTGATCTTTGGCGCAACCAAGATCGACCCTGGCGCAACGTTCGCGAGCCTCGGGGGCGACTC
>JAHRVJ010000176.1 GCA_019090765.1 Ilumatobacteraceae bacterium | reverse complement strand
TCGGTGATGCCGGTGTCGTTGGGGTCATCCGTCTTGTCGGATTCCTCGGCGGTGCCGGGATCGTCGGTGTTACTGGGTTCGCCGGTAGGACCGGGCCACGGATCCTTGGTGGTACCGGGCTCGCCGGTGATGTCTGTGTTTGGTTGGTCTGTCATAGCAAGTACTCCTGGCGCGCGAAC
Organism: Ilumatobacteraceae bacterium; assembly: GCA_019090765.1. GTDB lineage: Bacteria > Actinomycetota > Acidimicrobiia > Acidimicrobiales > Ilumatobacteraceae > Sva-07. Next base: position 3,406 of record JAHRVJ010000176.1, on the reverse strand, counting down.
GGCCAACGATACGAACGTCGACACCCCGATTACACGGAAAGTGTCAGGACGCACACCTCAGATCGCGAATTGCAGGTGCCGCAGTGGTCAAATGTGGGAACTAAGCGGCAGTTCGACTACTCGAATGAGCCGCTGAGGGGAGCGTCCATTTCTTGCGCGGCGGCCTCGCCAGCCTCGATCGCGTCGAGTAAGTGAATCGACAGATCGGCCACCTGGACCTGGTCCTCTTCGACCCCCGCTGCCTTCACGCCGTCGTCGAGCATGATGTAACAGAATGGGCACGCCGTGGCGACGCGGCTGGCGCCCGTGGAGAGTGCTTCTGCCGCCCGCTCGTCGTTGACCTTGGTGCCGGTGTTCTCTTCCATCCACATCCGAGCGCCGCCAGCACCACAGCACATGCCCTTGGTCCCGTTGCGTGGCATCTCCACCACGTCGATCCCCTTGATTGAAGCCACCACATTGCGTGGCGCCAAGTAAACGTCGTTGTGGCGACCCAGGTAGCAGGAGTCGTGATAGGTGATCCGCTCCTCGAGCGTGGCCTGGCTCACGTCGAGCTGCCCACTTTCGATCAGCTGCTCAAGTAACTGGGTGTGGTGAACGACCTCGTAGTTGCCGCCGATTTGCGGGTATTCGTTGAGCAGTGTGTTGAAGCAGTGCGGGCACTGAGTGATGATCTTCTTGACGCCCATCCCGTTGAGCATCTCGATGTTCGGTTGCGCGAGCATCTGAAAGAGGTACTCGTTGCCGGATCGGCGGGCCGAATCTCCGGTACACATCTCCGACGGCCCGAGAATGGCGACGTCGATGCCCGCACGGCGCAACAGCTGCGCCATTGCCTGAGTGACCTTTTTGTTCTTGTCGTCGAATGAACCTGCACAGCCAACCCAGTAGAGGTACTCGGACTGCAATGCCTCACCGGGATCGACAATGGTGATGCCCTCAATACCTTCGGCCCAGTCGCCGCGCTCACCCTGATTCATGCCCCAGGGATTCATCTGGTTTTCCATGGCGCGGTAGGCGTTGCCGAGTTCAACAGGGAAGTCTGATTCCATCAGCGACAGGTAACGACGCATGTCGAAAATCTTGTCGGTGATCTCAATGTTGACTGGGCAGATCTCGTCGCATGCCTTGCAGGTCGTGCAGGCCCAAATCTCCTCCGGTGTGATCCGCTCGAACAGCGAATTGGCATTGATAGTTATTTCGGGGTCAGTTCCGAGTGGCGGACTGACGGCCGGGCTACCAGTAGCGGCCATTACCTCGCCAGCTTTGAGCACAATCTCGCGCGGGTCGAGCGGCTTACCAGTGGCATGTGCGGGACAGACGCTTGTACAGCGGCCGCACATGGTGCAGGCATCGAGGTCAAGCAGCTGTTTCCACGTGAAGTCTTCGATCGTGGAGGCGCCGAAGCTTTCGAGCTCGGTCTCTTCCATGTTTGGCATTGGCCGCATTGCACCCTTGGGCCGGTCCTTGTCTTTGAGGTACATGTTCAGTGGCGAGGTGAAGATGTGTCGCAGCATGGTGAGCGGAAGCAGAGCCAAGAACGCGATGAACGTTACGACGTGGGCGATCCACCACCACTGGTGCCAAGTCTCCAACGCGGACAGCGACCAAGTATCGACCAGCGAAGAGAGGGGGTAACCAATGAAGCTCCACTCTTCGTACTCGGGGCGACCCTGCACCGCGATTCGGAATACTTCGGCGCCGAAGCCGGTGATGCTGATCGCGAAGAACGTACCGAGGATGATCGCGTGCTCGGGCTTTGTTTTGATGCGAATGCGATACGGCCGCTGCACGTAACGACGCACGATCGCCCAAACGATGCCCGCAAGAAACACCACGCCCGCCGCATCGCCGACAAAGGCGTAGGCCTTGTAGGTGGTGCCGTGTAGGAACTTCATCGACTCTGGAAGTTGGTGGTCAACTTCCAGCACCGTGGTAACTCCGAGCAGCACCAAGAACCCGAAGTAGATCATCGAGTGCATCAGCCCGGCACCGGCGTCACGCAGCAACGTTTGCATGTAGGCACCTGCACGGAAATCCTTCATCCGTTGCATGGCGTTCTTCGGTGTTGTGCGGCGCTTGGCTGGCGCGCCACGCTCCCAGTTTTTCATCCGGTTGGCGAACATGAACGCCCCCCACACGACCATCACAGGGATGATTGTGTAGAACGCGATTTGTAGTGGTCCGGGAATGTCAACGAATACGACTCGGTGGATCTCGTTGTCGTTCTCCCATCCGGTGATCTGCGGGATCACTCCAGAGATGGCGATGAAGATCGCCATCCCGATTCCGAGAACCAGTGCGAGCTGATGCGGTTTGACGCGCTTGCTCGGCTTGGTGTCGGCGTCGTCGGGGGTGTCGGCGTGGCTGGTCATGGCGACCGCAACGCTAGCTCGTGCTTGCCTTGCAGATCACTTCCAAAACTCGTTTGCCGGGCCAAGGCCGGGGCAACGAACAGGATCAGCCTGCCCGGAGTGCGGAGATGCCACGCATGAAGAACTCGATGGCAACGTGTACAGGGTCAGCCACGACGTCGAGTTCACCGAAGGTCAGGACTGCACCGAAGGGCGCATTCCAATACTCCGACGACCCCGGTCGGAGGTCGTCCCACGGCCCTAGATAGAGATACGGCTCGGCGTGGAAGCCGTCTCCCGCGCTCGCACCGAGGTTGCACCTGACGTCTGGCTGCGCAGCAATATCGATGCCGTAGTCGAAGTGCTCAGGCCAGATTCGGCCAACAGTCGCCTCGGGTTGTGGCAGTGAAGCCACTGCTTCATCAATCGTCCGTTGGCCGAGCAGGAACCAGTCGCCCAGAATTTCTGCGGCACTGCTATCGAGCGCGATCGGCGCGGTGGTGTCGCGTAGCGGTGGGGTGTCGCCACCTACCGAGAACTCATTGTTGGGTTCGAAGCCGATTGCCGCGGCAAGCTGGTCGAGCGAATTTCCGGCGATCGATTCGACAGTGGTGGTGGCTTCGGAATGGCCCTGGTCGGCGCCCGAAACGCGCTCTATGTGTATTGACCCGCCGACGAGTCGGACTCGTTCGCGGTCGGGCCCTACCGGCGGAGTCGCGAATCCACCCGGGCTCGGGGTTAGATCGAATAGTCCGTCGTGCCGTCGGCGGGCTTGGGCTAGTAGGTGGGCCGAGAGATAGCGCAACGTTTCGCGCTGCACGGGCCAGTCGTCAGGGAGTTGGCCAAAGTTCATCGGGGGTCCTCGCCGCGGGAATCAGCGACGAACAACTGACTCAGCCGTAGTACTTGCGATCGAGGAGGCGGATTCGGTTCGACAGGCGAGCGAGCAGTTTGTGCGAGATAGCTGGCACGTCATCGATCACGGCCAAGAAGCGTCTCTGGTCGATGACCAGCAGAGTGCAGTCGGTATCACAGATCACAGTTGCGGTGCG
>JAHRVJ010000175.1 GCA_019090765.1 Ilumatobacteraceae bacterium | reverse complement strand
CCTCAGAGCAAATCAACTCACTGGTCGCGCTCATCCGATCCTGGGAACCCAACGCGCCAGACCTCCCAGATTGGCGCGACATGGTCGGCGGTTAGCAACCTAATCAAACGGGAGGGGTCAGACCCCTCCCGTTTGATTCGGGCGTAGAAATTGGCCGGTGGGAGCGATCAGGCGTCGATGCGCTTGAAGAATTCAGCCAGCGCGGCGGTATCGAATCGGGCGGTCAGGTTTCCGTCGTCGTCGTGGCCGAGATCGAGCGCAGGACAGAAGAAGTTGTCATCGCCAACCCAGAAGTGGGGCGATCCGCTCACGCCTAAGGACTGGCCAGCGTTGTAGTCCCTCTGTACGGCCTCACAGGGATCAGGTCTGAAATCGAATTCTTGAATCCCGTTCCTGGCGGCGACCTCAGCCAGTACCTGCGGGTCGCTGATATCGCGCCCCTCCTCGAAAACGGAGGCTCGCAGGTCGAGACTTACGGCGAGGCCAGTTGCTGCGCTGAGCGCGTATCCCGCGGCTGCCAAGTTGAGGGCCGGGATTGTGGTGGTTGGCCAGTGGTTGGAGTTCAGCCCCGAAAAATCTGCAGTGTTTAGTTGAGTGCTGAGGGCCTGGGCCTTCGCTAGTACCGCGTCGGCTTCAAGCGGTGCATCATTGACCCACTCAAGCGGCCAGGCTCTGACGATGACCTCGATCGTCCGGTCGAGTGTGGCGAGATGGCGGACCACTTGCTTCAAGCCGACATGGGTGAATGGGCAGGTGATGTCAGCGAACACTTCGACTGGGTCAGACATTGGCGTGTCCTTGGGCTGAAGTTGGCATAACCCAATTATTGCCTAGAGCGAATCAAACGCTCGGGGTCTGACCCCATTCGCGCGATTTGGGGCGAGAATGTCGAGATGAGTACGCCGCCGATTCACGACATCGAGTTTCTAGACTTGCTGCGGCTTGAGCCGCATGGTCCGGACACCTTTGTCGCGATTCCGGCTCGGTACCCCTGGGGTCCCCGGCTGTTCGGTGGGCAGGTTGTCGCACAGGCGCTCCGCGCAGCGTCCGAAACGGTGGTTGCTGATCGTACCGCTCACTCGCTGCACTCCTATTTCATCCGTCCCGGCTCGCCTGAGGAGCCGATCCGCTACGAGGTTGAGCGGCTCCGGAACGGACGATCATTCAGCACGAGGCAGGTCGTCGCGCGTCAATCTGCCGGAGCAATACTGAACTTGTCGGTTTCATTCCAGGTAGCTGAGGACGAAGCCGATGCGCCACTTGCGACGATTCCTCAAGAACTCCCGCGCCCGGACGACCCTGTTCTCGAAGATCAATCATGGGGTCGACTAATCGATCGTCGCGCGACTGATTTGCCTGGCGGCCGGCTCGGCAGTTGGATCCGCCTGACGGCTGACGTCGGTGACGATCCCGTCGATCATTTGTGTGCGCTCGCCTTCATGTCCGATGCCGCGCCCTCGCGAGCGGCGCGCTCTCCGCACCCTGAGTTTGAGGATGATTCGCCCGATCGGAGCCTCTTCCAGGGTGCGAGTCTTGATCATTCAGTGTGGTTCCATCGACCAAGTGACCCGGGAGATTGGCACTGGTTCGACACTCGTTCGCACGGGCTCAATGGGGGTCGTGGCTTGGTGACTGGCGACGTGTTGCGTGCCGATGGCCTCCATGTCGCGACTATTGCTCAGCAGGTACTGCTTCGCCGCGTGCGAGCCGAGCGTTAGTTGGGCGTTGCTTGGTTGCCGCTGGTGGCATACCAGGCGACGGGAGACTCAGCGGTGGTTCCATCTCGGAAGAAGGTCTGGACGATGTATCCGACTTCGGTGTGGTCCGGGCTTACATCTTGCACGAAGACAACGAGATTGTTCTCCGCGTAGAACATCGCAGTGGTGTCGGCTGGTTCGAACTTCTCATCGAGAACCACCACCACTCCCTTATCTAGTGAGTGGTACTGATTCCAGCCTGGAGTCTGCCCAATTGCAGCGAGTGCCGCCGGGTCGGCTTGGTGGCCGGGCTCACTTGGGAAGTCCAACGCGAGTGAGACTTGGACATCGTCGGGAGGCCCGGCTAGCCGTGCGAGAACCATGACCTGCTTGGCATCTTTGCACCCAGCGCGAGCAGCGCCGACGTACTCGATGTGAAGAGCTGATGGAGGATCGGTCGCGTGATCGGGAGTGCCTCCCGGTGGTGGGCCCGACTCCAGCTCAGCCTCGTCGAAGAATGACTCCATCGTGAAGACACTGGTGTCATCGTCGGGCTGAGCGCAGTACTCCTCAAGTACCGCGAGGATGTCCTTGGACAATGGTGTTCCAGCCGTTGCTTCCGTCGTCGGTGGAATTGTTGGTGTTGTCGAGATGACGTCTGCGGGCGCCTCGGTACCCGGTGGCGTTGCCACCACCTCGGGAGTACTGGTACCCGGTGGCGACGAAACGATTGTCGTTGACGTGTCCGACAGAGCAGTATCTGCCCGCTGCTCGTCGTCGGAGTCTTGATCCGTTGTGATCGCCAGCACGACACCGACCAAGATGACCAGCACGGCAACCACTAACACAGGCCACCATCGCCAAAGCGCGGAGGGCGGCGTTGGCTCTTGTTGATCAGGCGTTGGTGTCGCGGGCCCCACCCGCGTGATCACTGCCATGAGTATTGCAAGAATCAAGATTGGCAGTAGCCAGATGATCCACCACCACCATGCCGGCCCGACCCAGATCATGAGGGGGAGCAGGAATGCCCACAGCACCCAGATGATGATCGGAGGCCAGATGGGCCAGCGGCATGGGAGCGGTGGCCAACATCCCCGACGGCTTGAAAGGGTCTTCAGGTGGCAGGGACACCTAGGCGGACATGGGCAGTTCCCGGTAGCGCAAATCTCTGGCGTGGTCGGGCAGCCGCAGTGTGAAGCGTCCTTGCAATGCGGGCAAGGCTCAGCGGTTTCACTCTTGATCTCGTTCATTGGGATCCTCTGAAGAGAAGTTGTGCGTTCGTGGACGTGGGCACAAAACTAGTGATGCCGATGAGGGGACCACAAAACCGTCGACGCGCTCTTGGGGTCGCGTCAGGGCACTAATCTCTGAGGTACCTATGAGCATGCTTCTTCGTCGCGGATGTGTTGGCCTGCTGGTCGGTTCAGTCGTGGCTGCGGGCGCGGCGTTGCCCGGTGCCCAATCTTCCGCGGCGTCGGTTGGCGGGTTCGAGCGGGTCGTGACGCTTGGTGATTCGTACAGTTCAGGAACTGGCTCGCACGCCGACGCGTCGGACTATGACGACCACGGACCCGCGGGCCATTTCTTCTCAGCATCTGAACGACTCGGTAGTAGCGACTGCGTTCGAGAACTTGACACCACCCCCGGCCCGCGACTCGCCGACGAATTCGGAGCGACAGCGGTCTTCATTGCTTGTGCGGGAGCTGTTGCTGCCCACATCCCCAACCAGATCGAAGCGGCGCAGATCGTTGGTGACGGAACTGGAACCCTCGTCACGGTGACCGTTGGCGGCAACGATATCCGCACAGCAGATAGCTCGACCTGGTCGAGCGTGTTGGTCAAATGCATCTCCTCCTGGAGATGCGACCGCTCCGACGGAAACCAGCCGGACAACCTCGATGGCATCAGAGTCGCGCTGACTGATCTGTATAGCGAAATCGGGGATCAGTATCCTGGGATCACAGTACGGATTCTTGGCTATCCGCGGCTGATGCAGAGTGACCGTTGGTGTGAGGGCGTCGGGGGTATCAGCCGTTCTGAAGCGAATTGGATTGATGCGCAGGCTGATCGTCTCAATGCGCAGATTAGGGGGGCGGCCGTTGCTGCTCGACTGGCTACCGGCACAGACATCCAATTCGTATCAGTCGTTGAAGAGTTCAACAATCACGGGGCCTGTCGGTTCTGGCAGCGCGATCGGTATGTCCACGACACGGTGTTCGGGGAAACACTAAAGCGGAGTATGACTGAAGACGGTGAGATCCACGACCATTGGTCCGATGGGCTATTCAACATCAGTGCGTCGTCGTTCCATCCCAGCTCAAAGGGTTATGACGCGTATTATGCGGCGTTGAAAGACAGCCTGTCAGTCACGACCGGCGCTGCCCTACCTTAAAGAGGTAGTGAAGCAACCACGGACAGTGGTGTAATGGGCTAATTCTTCATGGCATTGTGGGCGTATTGTCACGTAGGGTGAACTCCATGGATAGGGAAAGGACTGGCCGCACGCTCGGGGAAGTGGCATCGGGAACGTCGACCGCTGCCCTTCGGCGGAGTCGCGTATGGGAGAAGGTCGCGGCAGGGTCGACAGCAATCCTGGTCGGCATCATTTGGGCGTCTCCCGTAGCGGCCGAGGAGCCGGCAGGAGAGACGCCGGTTGTGGTTGAGTCTTCGACTGTCGCCCCGGT
>JAHRVJ010000174.1 GCA_019090765.1 Ilumatobacteraceae bacterium | reverse complement strand
GCGTCATCGATGTCCAATATCAGCTTCTTCTACCCGAAACGGATGCAAGGCCTCGCACTCGGCTTGAATGCTGGGCTCGGCAACGCCGGGGTAACGACGATGCAGCTGGTGATCCCACTAGTGATGACCAGGGCGATGTTCGGCGGCGGATCGATGGTGCTCGAGCAAACCTCGGGAACCTTGATTGGCAAGATCAAGGCCGGGACCGAAACGTGGATCCAGAATGCCGGGTTCGTGTGGTTGGTATTGCTGATACCGCTTGCATTCCTCGGTTGGTTTCTGACAAATAACATTCGAACTCCCGAGGTGTCGCCTGATCTCGGCAGCACGGCGTCTTCGTTCGCCAAGATCCTCGGAATGATCCTGGTGGCGTTCATTCCCGCTGCCCTCGGATTGTTCATCATCCTCCCGGACCCAACCGGGCTCGGTGCTCCCTCGTGGGCCAAGTGGCCGGTGATTGCTTTCGTTCTCTGGTTTACGGTGTTCCTGCTCAAACAGATCCCAGGCCAGATCAAGCCCAGCCTCGAACGTCAGTACAAGATCTTCGGCAACAAACACACCTGGGTGATGAGCATCATCTACACGATGACCTTCGGGAGCTTCATCGGCTTCTCGGCCGGGTTCGCTCTCGCGATCAAGGTGGTCTTCGGCTTCAAGCACATCGAGATCGACGGCGTCATGACTCATGACATAACGAATCCTGATGGGCCCTCGGCGCTGACATACGCCTGGATGGGTCCCTTCATCGGCGCGTTCATCAGACCGGTGGGAGGCTGGCTCGCCGACAAGGTGGGAGGAGCGAAGGTAACCCAGGTGGTGTCGGTTGTGATGGCCGGCAGCGCCCTCGGCGTCGCCTACTACCTGCGTGAAGCATTCCAGTCGGAGACGCCTCAGGACTACTTCGTACCCTTCTTCTTGCTGTTCCTGCTGTTGTTCGGGGCAACTGGAATCGGCAACGGATCAACTTTCCGAACAATTGCAATTGTGTTCAACAAAGAACAGGCGGGGCCGGTCCTCGGCTGGACGTCGGCAGTCGCGGCTTATGGAGCCTTCGTTGTGCCTCAAGAATTCGGCGCCCAGATCAAGAACGGCACGCCTGAGTACGCCCTGATCGCATTCGCCATGTTCTACATCGTGTGCATCGGAATCAACTGGTGGTACTACCTCGGACCGAAAGCAGAATTCCAGAACCCCTAGGGACCAATGCCTCTTCAGCACAATCACGAATTGCGGCGACAATGGATTCCTAAGGTGCGTCGCGCTTTCCAATGAGGAACCTCATGCTCAACAAAAACCGAACCCAGCAGCGACCTGTGGCACCGGATCGACCCAACCGCTCGACACTATTGAAGTGGCTGCCGGTAGCGGTGATTATGTTCGCCTTTCTCGCCGCTCCGTTCGCTGCTCCCGCTACAGAGATTCTGGCTGGACCGAGTGACGATGAGTTGGTAGCGGGTGCTGAGGTCTACACCACATCTTGCGCATCGTGCCACCAGGCCGGCGGCGTCGGTGTCCCAGGGCAATTCCCACCGCTGATCAACAATCCCAGCGTCGACGACACCGATTACGTCGAGCAGGTCATCCGAGGTGGGTTGAGCGGCGAGGTTGTGGTCAACGGCCAGACATTCGACAGTGTGATGCCCGCGCAGTCGACAATGAGCGACCACGACGTCGCTTCGGTGATCGCCTACGTTCAATCGGGTTTCGCTGTTCCCGAAGCTCCTGCGGCCGAGTTCGTTGCGGACTCCTCAGATGGGTCAGGCCTGTCCGACGGGGCCCGGCGAGCAATCTATATCGGCTTGGCGTTAGCTCTTGTCGTCGGAGCGTTCGTGTTCTCACCGCGAATCATCGCGGTGAACGATCCGCGCGAGATCCGCTGGTCGGATGCCTGGATGAAGTCCGGTGTGCTGGTCGTCGGGCTGATCCTGGCGACGACGATGCTGCCGGTGTGGGCCTGGGAATCAGGGGTTCTTCAGGATCTCACCGACACCCAGCGCGACCTGATCACCGTTGGAGTGTGGAGTGCCGGACTCGGCGGATCGCTGTTCGCCCTGTGGTATCTGCATCGGAAGAACCGCATCTGATGGTCCCCGAGCTCGAGTACTACGACACGAATATCCCGTGTCTTGCAGCGTGCCCGGTACATACCAATGCCGGCATGTACGTGGCGGCAATCGCCGACGGTGACGACGAGTTGGCCTATCTGACGGCGAGACTTCCGAATCCATTCGCTTCGGTGTGTGCGCGGGTGTGCGCCGCTCCATGCGAAGACGCGTGCCGGCGCGGCACGATCGACCGCCCGATCGCAATCCGCGCGTTGAAGCGTTTCGTCACCGAACAATTCGGTACTGAGCGCGGCAATGGCGAGGCCTGGCATCGTGTTGCTGCACCACCAACTTTCGAACGCCCACAAAGCGTCGGCATCGTCGGCGGCGGACCCGCCGGAATGGCCTGCGCACACGATCTTCGGCGACTCGGATACAAGGTCACGGTCTACGAAGCCACCGACAAACTTGGTGGCGCAATGTGGCTTGGCATTCCCGAGTACCGACTTGATCGAGGCGTGCTATCGGCTGATATCAACGCGATCATCGACCTCGGTGTCGAAGTGCAGTACGAAACCCGATTGGGTGTCGACGTCACCTTGGAAGACCTCCGAAACAACCACGATGCGGTGTTCCTGAGTATCGGGGCGACGCTGGGTCGCGGCCTCGACTTGGAAGGCGCCGAAGCCGACGGCGTATTCAAGGCGATTGAGTTTCTGATCAACATGAACCGTGGCTTCAACGTCGATGTCGGAGAACGAGTCATCGTCATTGGTGGTGGTGATGTCGCCATGGACGCGGCCCGCACCGCGCTGCGAGCATCAGACTACGCAAACCAAGACCCCAAGCAGATCGGCGGTGCAGACAACCAAGGCGCGAACGGAAGCGAACGCGACGAGGAGGACGCCGCCGATCAGCGTTCACTAATGACTGAGGCGATCGATGTTGCTCGCACCGCGGCCCGCGCTGGCGCCCGCGAGGTTGTTGTGATGTCACTCGAATCAGCCGAGGAGATGCCCGCTCACGAGTTCGAGGTCGAGGAGGCCCAGCACGAGGGCATCTCCTTCATGCCCCGCCGCGGTCCACGTCGAATCCTCGTCGATGATGACGGCCGCGCCGCCGGCATCGAGACGGTCGGTGTCACATCGGTGTTCAACGATGAAGGCCGGTTCTCTCCCGAGTTCGACGAGGGTGATCTTCAGGTTGCCGAAGCCGACACGGTGATTCTGGCGATCGGTCAGGCCATCGATTTGGAGGCCCTAGGCGCCGATGGCCCAGAGGTCAGTCCGCGCCGCACGATCCAGGTCGACAACGACACTGGTCGAACTTCAATGGACGGCATCTGGTCGGGCGGTGATGCGGCCAAGGGCCCGCGTACGCTGATCGACGCCGTCGCCGACGGTCGACGATCGGCTGCCGATATCCACCGCTCCTTCGGGGGGTACGACGAGGCCGCGGAGTCCGCGACATTCGTGAAACTCGCCCAGTTTCACCGGCTTGAGGACTCCTACGATCAGACGCCACGCGTCGACGTACCAACCCTCGACACCGGTCGCCGCATCGGCCTGGTCGAGGTCGAGCTCGGCTTCACCGAACAACAAGCGCGCTGCGAAGCGTCGCGTTGCCTGCGCTGCTTTGCCAACATCATCCTCGACGTCGACAAGTGCGTGTTGTGTGCCCTCTGCGCCGACGTGTGCCCGGTTGATGTGATCTCACTTGTGCCATCTGAAGAAGTCGACTCGGGAGCGGCAGGCAGCACCGCACTATTGCTCGACGAGGAGCGCTGCATCCGCTGCGCTCTCTGCATCGAACGTTGCCCACCAGACGCGCTGTCAATGGGCATGTGGAAAGGCATTGGGGTACCTGTATGAGTATCGACGAGAGCGATCAGAAGAGCCTCGCGGATCGGGTTGACGATCTCGCTGGGGTACCCGAGGATGATCTCATCGATCGTGTTCGCAACACGACGGTCGGCAAGTCAATCATCCGGTCACCTCGTCGGATAACGCCGCGCGATCGCGCCGCCGGGCACTGGGCGAGCTTTCTGCTGCACATCTACCCCGTCAAGATCCGCAAGAAGGAACTCGGCTTTCGGTACTCCTGGTATCTCGGAGTGATTTCCACGGTCCTGCTGGCGAGCCTCATTGCATCGGGGGTCTACCTGATGTTCTTCTATGTTCCGTCGCCGACGACGGCCTACGGGAACATGCAGACCATCCAGAACGAGGTTCCGTTCGGGCAGTATGTGCGCAACGTTCACCGATGGTCGGCGCACCTCATGGTATTTGCCGTGGCTGCGCACATGGGTCGCGTGTTCTTCCGGGGGGCCTACAAGGCGCCACGCCAATTCAACTGGGTGATCGGCGTTGTCCTGCTCGTGCTGACTCTGCTGATGTCGTTCACCGGCTACTTGCTGCCTTGGGATCAGCTGGCATTCTGGGCCGTCACGGTCGGGACCGAAATGGCGGGATACGTGCCGGTAATCGGAGTTGAGGTCAAAGAAGTGATGCTCGGCGGCCCGACCGTCGACTCTTCGACTCTGCTGCGCTTCTACGTGCTGCACGTAGCAGTGCTGCCAACAGTGATCATCTTCTTGCTGATGATTCACCT
>JAHRVJ010000173.1 GCA_019090765.1 Ilumatobacteraceae bacterium | reverse complement strand
TACCCGGTTCCGCCCTCCGACTCGCCATATGCCCCTTGCTGGACTTTGTAGGGCGGCCTGTTCTTCGAGAAGCGCAAGTCGTTATGTGGACGAAACAAGCGAAACGGTCCGAACTCTTCTAGCGCTGCGGTCAGCTCAAGCATCGGCCCCTTAACCGAGTCTCCGTAACGATCTTTGTTGGCTTGCCAGAAGGCCTTGGAGTTGTCGGCGGCCAGCTCGTCGTAGAAATTCATGCCATCGACGGGGAAGCCACGGAACGTCATTCCCCGAACGTACATCGGCTGCACTACCTACAACACCCGCCGCTATTGTCGGCGCAATGGCAGATCTCTTCCTTGGTGGCTCTATCGACGCGGCAACGCACAAGCGAAAAGCCACCGACGCCTCAGCAAATGTGACGGTGGCAACCGACAAACTCACGACCCACGGCGTGATTGTCGGAATGACCGGTTCAGGAAAAACTGGTCTCGGTGTGATCCTGATTGAGGAAGCGTTGCGGGCAGGGTTGCCGGTTCTGGCAATTGACCCCAAAGGCGATCTGACAAATCTTTGTCTGACCTTCCCGAATCTCTCCGCCGAAGACTTTCGGCCGTGGATCGACGAGGCCCAAGCCAACAACGCTGGGGAAACACCTGACGAGTTCGCGGCAAGCCAGGCCGCCTCGTGGAGCGACGGTCTCGGAGGCTGGGGGCTGAGCGGGGCCGACATCGGCGCACTCCGCGACCAGACCGATTTCACGATCTATACCCCAGGTTCGCAATCGGGAGTACCGGTCAACATCGTTGGTTCGCTGCAGGTCCCACCAGACATGGAAGACGACGAACTTGTTGCCGACGAAATCGACGGTTACGTGTCAGGTCTTCTCGGCCTCGTCGATATTGATGCAGATCCACTCGCCAGCCGCGAGCACATTCTTCTATCAAACTTGATCCAGCACTCGTGGGCCGCCGGACGATCCCTCGACCTGCTGACGCTTGTTGGAATGATCCCAAGTCCCCCGATCCGCAAGCTCGGGGTCTTCGAGCTCGACCAGTTCTTCCCAGCCAACGACCGCATGGCGCTCGCGATGAAGCTCAACGGGCTGCTGGCCGCGCCCTCATTCACCTCGTGGTCGATGGGCTCCGCACTCGACATCCAATCGATGCTCTTCCAACCAGACGGCAAGCCACGCTGCGCAATCATTACAACCGCTCACCTTTCCGACGAGGAGCGCCAGTTCGTCACCTCTCTAGTGCTATCGAAGCTCGTCACTTGGATGCGCCGCCAGAGCGGTACAACCGACCTCCGGGCCATGCTGTACATGGACGAAGTGGCTGGCTACCTGCCGCCAACTGCCAAGCCGCCGACGAAGAAGCCAATCATGACGTTGATGAAGCAGGCACGAGCATTCGGTGTTGGCGTGATCCTGTCAACCCAGAACCCGGTCGACCTCGACTACAAAGCAATGTCGAACGCCGGAACTTGGATGATCGGCCGCCTCCAAACTGACCGCGACAAGGCTCGCCTACTGGAAGGCATGGAGTCAGCCGCCGGCGGAGTAGATGTCGCCAGGGTAGATGCGACGCTCTCAGGGCTCGGCAAACGCGAGTTCATGTTGCGCCGCTCGGGCAAAGACCAACCCGAGGTATTCACGACACGCTGGGCAATGTCGTATCTCCGTGGCCCAATGACTCGCGACCAGATTTCCCTCCTTGTTGGCGACGCCAAGCCAGCGGCACCTGCCGCAACACCATCCGCGCCCGCTACGTCACCAGCTGCAACGGCCACACCAGGGCCTCCACCAGCAGCGCCTCAACCCGCGGCGGCGACCACACCAACTGCTGCCCCCGCTGAAGCAGCTGTGGCAACAACCGGCGCTGGCCCGCCAGTAGCCGACGACGAAAGCCTGTTGATGCCCGAGGTCGCCGACGGCAGAGCCGTTCGCTACGTCGATGTGGCGGCGCCTTGGCTCGACGATGTTGGCGGCGACGAGCGCGGCACAACCTTCGAGGCCGCCGTTGTTGCTCGCGTCGCCTTGCGCTACGACGAGAGGAAGGCCGATCTGATTCATGACGATGAATTCGAGGCTGTGCTGTTCCCGCTCGGTGACCAAATCGATATGTCCTCAGTTGTGCAGGTCGATTATGACGAACGCGACCTACGCGCCGCCGCTCCTGACACAGCCACCTATCGACTCCCCAAATCGAAGATCGCCAACAAGACCTACTTCTCACAGGTAGAGCGCGAGCTCCGCGATCACCTCACCCGGATCGGTTCAATGGAAGTTCCGATGAACGCCGACCTCAAGCTGTACGGGCGGCCCGGCGAACCTGCCGACGACTTCGAGGCCCGCTGCGCCCAGGTCGGAGAGGATCTAGTCGACGTTGAGATAGCAAAGCTCCGCGACAAGTACGAGACCAAAGTGCTCAAGCTCCGCGACCAGATCGAGGCAGCCGAAGATCGCTTAGAGGTGCTTGAGGAACAAGCTAAGTCGAGCCGCAACTCAGAGCTCCTGTCAACAGCGGGAAGCGTTCTAGGCGGCCTACTCGGCGGCCGCAAATCTACGGGCAGCAGGCTTGGCGGCCTCCTTGGTAACGCCGGAACGGCGGCACGACGCCGAGGCACGACTAGCGCATCCGGTAAGCGAGCCGACGCTGCGGAGAACAAAATCGATCGCCTAGTTGAGAAACTCCAGGCAATGGAAGACGAGTTCGAGGAAGATCTAGACCAGATCGAAGAAAAGTGGGCCCCGAAGATTGCCAATAACAGCACGCTTAAGGTCGGTCTCGAACGGACCGATGTGAAGGTGACCCAGCTGGTACTCGCATGGGTTCCCGTCGCGTAAGAAAGACCTTAACCAACGCCGCGACCTAGTCGCCTACAAAAGGAGCCAACGTGGTTCAGATACTTGAACGTTTGGCCGATCGCTCCGCCAAGATTGTTGTCATCGGACAGGGCTACGTGGGGCTACCGGTGGCAATCCGTGCTTCGCAAGTTGGTTTCGCCGATGTCTTGGGATTCGACGTCTCGTCGGAGCGCGTCAACGCCCTGCAGGCTGGCAACAGTTTCGTCGGCGATGTCAGCGATGCCGAACTCAACGCAGCCCTGTCAGCTGGCTACCGGCCAACCAACGACCCCGATGACCTGGCGGC
>JAHRVJ010000172.1 GCA_019090765.1 Ilumatobacteraceae bacterium | reverse complement strand
GGAGTGTTTCTACTCAGACAGGTGTTCATGACTTTGCCGAGCGAACTACGTGACGCGGCTGCGATCGACGGGATCGGGCACTTCGGATTCCTACGACACATCGCACTGCCGTTGGTCCGTCCGACGCTCGGTGCGCTTGCGCTGTTCAGCTTTCTCGCGTCGTGGAATCAGTACTTGTGGCCGAACCTGGTTGTCAACGAATCCGACATGAACACTGTCCAAAGTGGGCTCCGTCTGCTGAGCAAATCTAATCTCAGTCAACCGAACCTCGTGATGGCTGGCACCGTGATTGCCGCTATCCCAGTGGCTATTGTGCTGCTTGTGTTCCAGCGTCAACTTGTGCGGGGCCTTACTGCCGGCGCGGTGAAAGGGTGAAATGATGAAACGTTCGATTGCTATTCGTCCCGGAGGGCTCCGTGTTCGACGAGTCTTCGGCGTATTGACGGTTGCCGCGGTCGCACTTGCGGCCTGCTCCACCGGAGATTCAGCTCTTGATACGGGCAGCGACAACACGTCAGTTGAATCGCAGCCCGCCGACGGAACCGACCCAGCTACATCTGATAGCGACACGACCGACTCGGGAAACGCACCGAGCACTGCCGGGCCGACGACTACCGAGGCGCCGCTCGCAGAGTTCCCGCCCTGTCCGGTAGATGCCTTGGACGGGGCCGACGGCCCCGTTGACATCACCTTCTGGCATGGCATGGTCGACGAAACCGAGGCCGCGTTGATCGCACTGACTGATGCCTACAACGACAGCCAGATCGCGTTCGCGTCGACTTGCAGGGTCAAACGAGCTACTCGTCCGGGATGGACAAGTACGTCGCCGCGAGCTCAAGTTCGCGACCAACAATAATCCAGCTCCCCGACTATGCCTTGCAACAGTTTGCTGACTCCGGAACGATCATTCCGACCAGTGCCTGCATCGAGGCGAGCGGATTCGATACCGACCCGATCCTGCCCCGAGCGCTCGGCGCCTACTCCCTCGAGGGGGTGTTGTGGGGAATGCCGTTCAACGTCAGTAATCCGGTCCTCTACTACAACCGCAACATGTTCACTGATGCTGGCCTCGACCCCGACGACCCTCCCGTTTCCCTTGAGGAGTGGCGCGACGCAGCGCTGGCGATCGTCGATTCTGGGGTCTCTGTGAATCCGGTCGTGCTCGATTCGAGCCCCAACGCTGGCGGTGGCTGGTTCATTGAGCAGTGGTTTGGTCGCGCCGGCGAGTTGTACGCGAACAACGGCAACGGACGCCTGGCACGCGCAACCGAAGTGCTGTATGACAACGACCTCGGCGCTGAACTGATGACCTTCCTGCAAGACATGATTAACGATGGTCTGGCGATGACAGTTGGTGACAACGCTGGCGGTCAGGACAACTTCTTGAAGCTGGTCGACCCCGCGACGCCTGGAGCGATGACGATCGGAACATCGGCCGCAATGGGGACTGTGCTCCAGGCCCTTGGCAGCGGAATCGCGCCGGGGCTTACTGAGGAAGATTTTGACGTCGGCCCAATGCCGGGTCCTGGCCCAGAGCCCGGCGTGCAGGTTGGTGGAGCCTCGCTGTGGATCGTCGCGGACAAGCCCGATGAGCAGACAGCCGCAGCATGGGACTTTGTTAAGTACGCCGTTGAAGCACAAACCCAGTCAACCTGGGCGGCCGCCACCGGCTATGTCCCGATGCGCGCCGATGCCACCGAACTTGATCCGCTTGCGGAGACCTATGTCACCGACCCGCGGTTCCGAGTTGCTTACGACCAGGTGCTGTCGGGGTCCGACGACATCACTGCCAACGCCCCCGCTCTTGGCCCGCTCCGTGCGGTCCGCGCGGAAACTGCGCGTGCAACGGCGGCGATCTTCGGCGGTGCTGACGTAGAGGCAACGCTCGCCGATGCTGTGGTAGCCGACAACGCGCTGATCGCGAGCTACGACGAACGCAACTGACGTTAGGTCGGGCGCCGGTAGGGTCGGCGCTATGGCTACAGACTTCCCCCCGTTCGATGGTTCCGCCGACAAGCAGCAGGAATTCGGTGAGGCTCCCGAGCTGGGGATCGATCCGGCAAAGCGCCACACCGCAACGCTCGACACTTCGTTGGGCGAGATCGTGTTCGCGCTTGACGCGATCAAAGCTCCGAACACAGTCAACAACTTCGTGTTCCTTGCGCTCCACCACTACTACGACGGCGTGATCTTCCACCGGGTGATCAACGGCTTCATGTGCCAGGGCGGCGACCCCACGGGTACCGGCCGCGGCGGCCCCGGCTACCGCTTCGACGACGAGCTGCCTAAGCCGCGTGAATACCAGGTCGGCTCGGTCGCGATGGCCAATGCCGGACCGCACACCAATGGCAGCCAGTTCTTCATCGTTTCCGGCGCATCTGGTGTCGGCCTGCCACCTCAGTACAGCCTGTTCGCGCAAGTTGTGAAGGGTCTCGACGTGGTCGAGGAAATGCAGAACGTGGCTACTGGCGGCGGCGACCGACCGAAGACCGATGTGGTGATCAACTCGGTCGCCATCACAGTCGCCGACGACTGACCCCGGCCACCGAGCAGCGTCTAACTGGCATAGTCCGATACGACCGGCCGCTTTTCGACAGTGGGCCGGTCCGCGGCAATCTCCAACGAGCAGGCGCGTCGCATCGCGTTAGGTGCGCAGGGATTCACGACTGAGCGCCCAACTGGTCGGGTTGATCGACGGCATCTGCGTCGCGTCGTCGACAAGATGGGCTTGATCCAGATCGACTCGGTGAACGTCCTTGCGCGCAGCCAAGAGCTGACTCTATTCGCACGTCTCGGAGTGCACCCGCGTTCGTTGATCGAAGAAGCGACGGGGTCGGGAGAGCTGTTCGAGTACTGGGTGCACGAAGCTTGCCACGTACCAGTTGAGCTGCACCCATACCTGCGCTGGCATATGGCCTCCAAGCAGCGTTGGAAGCAGATGGTCGAATACGGGACTCAAGAGCCGCGCTACATCGAAGAAGTCTTGGCCCGCGTCCGCGCGGAAGGCCCGCTGGTTGCAGGGGACCTCAAGCAACGGGAGGGCCCGAAAGAGCAGTGGTGGGATTGGGACAAGGGCAAGCTCGCCCTTGAGTTTCTGTTCCATCGCGGCGACGTTGCCGGTGTGCGGCGACCGACCGATTTTGCTCGCGTCTACGACATCACCGAGCGAGTGTTACCTCCGGAGGTTCTGGCGTTGCCCACGCCTGCGGAGCCCGACGCGCGAAAGGAACTGCTGGTGCGCGCGGCAAAGCATCATGGGGTGGCGACATTCGAGGATCTCACCGACTATCACCGCCAACGGAACCCGCCATGTCGCCCACTGATTCAAGAGTTGGTTGAAGATGGCCGACTGATTGAAACGTCGGTCGACGAATGGGCCAAACCTGCCTACCTTCACCCTGATGCTGTGCGGCCGCGCCGAGTGGATGCCCGCGCGTTGCTCAGCCCATTCGACCCGGTCGTCTGGAATCGTGACCGCGCCGAGCGATTGTTTGGGTTCCGCTATCGAATCGAGATATATGTTCCGGCCGCCAAGCGCCAGTACGGCTACTACGTGCTGCCGTTCCTGCTCGGTGATCAGTTGGTGGCGCGGGTCGACCTGAAAGCAGATCGATCGGCAGCCACGCTCCTTGTGCAGTCGGCATTTGCCGAGCCCGATATTGACACCGCCGAGGTGGTTGCGGCGCTGGCTGCCGAGCTTAAGTTGATGGCCGAATGGCTCGGGCTCGATGCGGGAATCAAGGTCGGCCAGCGTGGTGACCTAGCTCGTTCGCTCGCCTCCGCGTGTTGAGATCGGCGTCGCCGATCGGATCGTAAGTGGAGAACGGTTTTGTATTGGCTCCGTTGGAGCATCGGGCCTGGCTACCATCCGAAGGTGACCGACGATTCTGCGCCCGACGCCGAACCGACGCCCAACGACGCTCCACCCGCTAATGGTGCGCGGGACCCCGAAGGGAATCGCTTCGACCGTCGGTCGATCGACAGGACCCTGCCCCGTTGGGCGATCCCGACGATCATCGTATTTTGGTTTGGGTTCCTGCTCACTTCCGTCACGACACATGTTTTCCATCGCCTCTCGTCGCTGCTGGTGCTGCTGCTTGTGTCGATTTTTCTTTCGTTGGCGATCGAGCCCGGAGCTAATCGGCTCGCGGGACGCGGGTGGAAGCGCGGCCGCGCGACGCTGGTGATTCTGCTCGGCGTGGTTCTCTCGATGCTTGTTTTTGCTGGCGCGGTTGGCACCCTGGTTGGCACTCAGATCGCCGAACTGCTCTCCGAGTCCGACGCTTACATCACCGACACGGTGAAGTTCATCAACGACACTTTCGGCAGCCAGATTGACCCGCAGGACGTGATCGACGAATTCAACGATCCCGATGGTCGGGTTCAAGAGTTCATTCAGTCACAAAGCGATGAAGCCGTCAGACTTTCGCTAACCGCGCTAGAAGTGATCTTCCAAGGTCTCTCGGTGATGCTGTTCACGTATTACCTGGTAGCTGACGGCCCACGTCTGCGCCGCTCGATTTGTTCACGTCTCCCTCCCCGCCGGCAGGCGAGAGTGTTGGCGACCTGGGAGCTGGCCATCAACAAGACCGGCGGCTATCTCTATTCGCGGGCTCTACTCGCTTTGTTGTCCGCGTTCTTTCATTGGATCGCGTTCCAGTCAATTGGTACGCCCGCACCGATCGCACTGGCCCTGTGGGTGGGCCTAGTGAGTCAGTTCCTACCTGTTGTTGGCACCTATCTGGCAGGCATCCTCCCGGCACTGCTGACCTTCCTCGACTCGCCGCTCAAGGCAGTGTTGGTCATCGGTTTCATCGTCATCTATCAGCAGGTGGAGAACTACGTTTTTGCACCGCGTATCACGGCCCGGACAATGGAGCTCCACCCGGCCGTCGCCTTCGGGGCCGCACTGGGTGGCGCATCGCTGTTGGGTTTCGTGGGGGCAATGTTGGCATTGCCGGCTGCGGCGATGGCTCAGGCGTTGGCCAGCGAGTGGGGTAAGCGGTACGAAGTTGTTGACAGCCACCTCACGATGGTCGCGCCGCCCAAACCGCGACGCGGAGCCAACGGCGACTCGGGAATTCCTCCCACCGCGTCGGACGCGCCCGACTGAGCATGACCAGGTTTTCTGGGAGCTTCGCACCGATCGCGGTGAGCACACGTAGCGATTTTGAAGAGTCGCTGTATCACGGTGCCGGGGTGGCCATCGACGAGGCGGGAGTAGTTACCGCTGGCGTTGGTCGTCGAGATCTCATCGTGTATGCGCGGTCGTCACTTAAGCCGCTGCAGGCTCACGCCATGGTCATCCTTGGGCTCGAACTTCCTGATTCGTTGCTGGCGATTTCATGCGCGAGTCACGATGGTTCGCCCGCTCACATGGATGCGGTGCGCGAGATTCTGAAGCTGTACAACCTCAACGAGTCGGACCTTCAAAACACCCCGGCTCTGCCCTATGGCGACCACGAACGGGCAAGTGCTTACGCAGCCTCCGTTGCGCCATCGGCGATACAGCAGAATTGTTCCGGAAAGCACGCCGCAATGCTGGCGACCTGTCAGGTCAATGGATGGCCGACCAGCGACTATCTCTCGAGTGATCACCCCCTCCAGGAGGCAATTGTGTCGGCGATCGGTGATGCTGGCTGCACAGTCCATCATGTCGGTATCGATGGCTGCGGAGCTCCGACCTTCGCGGTGTCACTGCGCGAGCTAGCGGCGGCATTTGCCGCGCTAGCGAGTGGCCGGTCGGCGGTGGCGTTGGCGATGGCGGACCATCCCGATCTGGTTGGGGGCCCCACGCGCGATATCAGCCGGTGGATGCGCGCCATGCCGGGGCTTATGGTGAAGGAGGGGGCCGATGGGGTGCTGGCCGCTGCTCTACCCGATGGCCGGGCGGCCGCATTCAAGATTGCAGGAGGGTCGGACCTGGCGCGACAAGCCGTGACTGTCGAGGCGCTCCGCGAGATGCGACTGGACGTTGATCGTGATGCTCCAGACACCGTCGCCCAAGTGGTGGTGCCTGTGCTTGGCCACGGTCACGAGGTAGGAGTGCTGCGAGCGCTCCCGTGGTCACGGTGAAGTTCTTCAGCCTCGACCCCGAGACCTTGCGTTATGGGGTTGCCGAGCAGGTGGCACCGCTGGTCACGAGGGTCACCGCCAATAACCCGTCAAAGTTCACCTACCTCGGTACGGGCACCTACATCGTCGGTGCTGGCGACGTAGTTGTGATCGACCCTGG
>JAHRVJ010000171.1 GCA_019090765.1 Ilumatobacteraceae bacterium | reverse complement strand
TCGTGAACGACCGCGACGAGCTCTCCCGGCGGCTATGGCTGCTCCGCGAACAGATGGAGCAACTCGTCTGCGCGCTCGACATCCAGCAGTTAGTTCTTGGCAACAACCGTCTGCGGTGGCTCCCCATGGTGAGCGAAAACGTCGAACAGATTGCTGACGACATCGCCAAGACTGAAGTTGATCGCATCACACTGTCGCGACGTGTGGCTGGCAGTCTTGGCCTCGAAGAAGACGCGAGTCTGGCCGATCTCGCACGAGTGGCCGGCGATCCGCATCACTCGCTGTGGCGACAGAGTCGGCTGCACCTTGTAGCGCTACAGACCGAGATCGATGATCTGTCGAGAGAAAATCACGCGTTGACGCGTCGTGGTTTGGCTGGAGCGACCAACGTGATCAACACGCTCAATGGTCAGGATGACGCGCTGGACACCTACGACCCGAGTGGCAGCGCAATGCGCATCGATACCGCATCGAGTCGATTCGATCGGAGCGTTTGATCATGTCGTTGATTTCAGGTCTCTATACCTCCTTGTCGGGGATGAATGCTCAACGGCAAGTCCTTGACATCACCGCCCACAACATTGCCAATGAAGCAACGCCCGGCTACCACAGGCAACGTGCTGAACTGAGCCCCGCTGGGGTATCGACTGTCGCCGCGGTGTTCGCCGGCAATGCACAGCAAACAGGTGGCGTTGACGTAGTCCAGATCACCCGAATTGTCGATCAACTGGCCGAGGATCGGCTGGTGCGTGAAAGCGCCATGCAAGCGGGTGCGCAAACTCTGAGCACGAACCTCGACCGTCTTGAGGCAGCATTTCCTGAGCCTTCAGACAATGGGATTGCCGCGATGTTCGATGGCTTTTGGGCTGGCTGGTCCGACGTGTCTTCTTTGCCCGGCGATGTCGCAACGCGGAATCAAACGTTGGAGCGTGCCGAAACGCTCGTCGATGGCCTTCAACGTGCTGCCGCTGATATCGACCAGATCGAGGCGACCACTCGCGAGAGCGTCATCAGCATCGCCAGCGACATCAATGACCTCACGGATCGAATCGCGCAGTTGAACAAGGCCATCGTCGGGAGTGCTAACGCGGCCAATGACTTGACGGATCAACGCGACATCGTGATGCGGCAACTCGCGGAACTGACCGGTGCTGTCGCGCGTCCCACCGATGGTGGCCAGATCGACGTTTCGATCGGGGGGAGAACGTTGGTCAGCGGCACGATTAGCCAGCACGTCGAGGGCACTGGGGGAGTGCTGACCTGGGAAACCGACGGATCGGCAGTAGTAGCACCCGCAAGTCAGGCAGCGTCCTTGGCCCGAACGCTGAGTGACCTGGTACCTCGATATCGCACGGCGCTCGACGACATCGCTAGTTCGCTTGTCGCCGATGTCAACGCGCTGCACACGGTCGGCTACGACCAGAACGGGGCCACCGGCTGGAACTTCTTTGATCCCGCCGGAGTCACTGCATCATCGATCGCGATCTCCGCTGATGTGCTCGGCCAGCCCGAGCGACTCGCAGCTGGAGCCCCGGTATTTCCAGGCCCGGTCGCACCTGGCGCGTTCGATGGCGAACAAGCCCGAGTGATGTCTGCGCTCGCCGACCTCGCTGGAGGTCCCAGCTCTTCCTACCGATCGATGGTCACTGGCTTGGGTGTCGAAGTGCGATCGGCGACCCGACGTCTCGGTATTCAAGAGGACGTCACCCAAGCCGCCTATGCCCAAGCTGCATCGGTCGGTGGCGTCAGCATCGATGAGGAAATGGCCACGCTCGTCGCGTCGCAGCGCGCCTACCAGGCGTCAGCACGAGTACTCACCACAGTCGATCAACTGCTCGGAACGCTAATCGAGCGAACCGGCGTGGTCGGCCGATGAACCTGAAGGGGATTGATCCATGCGTATAACAAACTCGATGGTCATGCACTCGACCCTCAGTGACCTCAATAGGTCCCTGGGGAGGTTGCAGGACAGCCAAACGGAGCTCTCATCGGGCAGATCGATTCGGAGAATGTCCGATGACCCGACAGGCGCGTCGTCGGCGATGAAGATCCGTGGGGAGCTCCGTCGGGGCGATCAGCAGTCGCGCTCGTTAACCGATGCCAAGGCATGGCTGAACACCGCCGACACAGCGCTACTCGCCGGACTTGACATTCTCTCCAAGCTCAAAGAAGTTGCTGTGCAGGCTGGCAATACAGGCGTTGGCGACACCACAGTCAGACAGACCCTTGCCGCTGAGATCGGGCATCTTCGCGATGACCTGATCGGGCTTTCGAACACGAGCTATCTGGGCCGGTCAGTTTTTGCCGGCACAGCTGACGGACCGGCCTACGACAACACAGGCACCTACCTCGGTAACGACGCCCAGGTGATCCGTGACGTTGGCCCTGGAACAACGGTCGAGGTGAACCTCACCGGAGAGGTCCTGTTCGGGAGCCAATCGTCGGTCGAAGGAGACATCTTCGCGGTTCTGGACCGGTTGGCAACGGCCGTCGCGAGCGGGGACACCGCCGAATTGGCAACCGAGCACGACTTCCTTGACGCCGCCGCAGGGCGATGGTCTTCGGGTGCCGCGACAATCGGGTCACGTGCCTCTCGGCTGGAGAATGTCGAAGCCCGCAACGCACTTGCCGAGGTCAGCTTGAAAGACACTCTGTCTCAGCTTGAAGACGCGGATATCGCTGAAGCGCTGATTGGCGTGAAGGCCAATGAGAACGCCTACACGGCTGCGTTGCAGGCTGCGTCGAGGGTGATTCCACCGTCGCTGCTCGACTACATGCGCTGAGGAACAAACCGCGTCCGCTTTGGAGCACGCTCCCTCGTCGAAGACCCGCGGGCCAGTGGCTCCAAGCGTATGTAGTTCGTTAAGCAGTCCGAGGCTCCTTGCAGTGGCCAGTCCGATGCGGACGGTCTCTGTCTGTAACTACCGATACGACGTGGCCGTGAGGTCATCGTCGGACAAATCAACAGCACGCGAACAAGGAAGTTTGCATCATGGCCGACAAGAAGTCACCCGAATCCACAGAGGAAGAAGCTGATGGGGGAAAGTCGCGCCTGATCATCATCGTGGCGATGTGCGTGGCGATTGCTGGTGGTGGATTCATGATTGGTGGTCGGATGTCTGGAGGGGGAGCGGAGGAGGAAACGGCCGTTGCTACCGAAGACACGGTGGAGCCCGAGCCAGTGATCGAAGTGATCGTGGATCTTGAGGCGATCAACGTCAACCTCGCTAACGGTCACTACCTTCGGATCGCAATTGCGCTGGGCCTTTCTGAAGTGCCCGAAGCCGAAGGTGGACATGGTGGTGGAGATGATGGGCCGCCGATCGAGATCGCTCCTGCAAGCGATTTGGTGTTGACCACCTTCTCTGGTCGGACTATCGAAGATTTGGAAACACCAGAAGGACGTGAACTGGCTAGAAAAGACATGCTGCACGGCCTTGAGAACTACTACGGCGAGAGCATCATCGCCGTGATGTTCACGGAGTTCGTCATGCAGTAGAACCCCGGGCCGGGTGCCCATTCGGCTTCCGACTATCCGCCCAGTTTTCGCTATCTACAGAACTGATCGCAATGGATGTGATCAATCCAGACTCATGGAGGAGTCAACATGCTTTCCACCCTTACGCCCTTGGGCGATCCAATTACAACACCCGCTCCGCAATCAGCGACTGTCGCACCGGTTGCATGGATGCCGTGGCCTGATCACGGACCGCCAGCATCGACCGCGGGCGAAGCGGACTTTGTTCGTGCGCTCACGGCAATGGCCGGTCCGGATTCAGATGAGCACCGGAGGGCCGACATCACTGCGGTCCTCAACGCGCTTCGCGCGGGGATCACGCCAGAGCGACTCCTTGAGCTCGCTCCTGGCCTTCGCCCGAGGCAACTACGTGGCGGATACATGGCGTTGGAGCAGCGTCGGGCAGAGTCTGTCGCCGCTTGGTTCGCGATTACTGACGATCCCACCGTGGAGACCTTCGTGCGACATGCTGCGATGGCTGAACGACTGTTGCCGGTCCCCGTCGAATACCTTCGGGTCAAGTCCAAGATCGACCAGCGGGCGTTCCATGCTGCGGTTGCCAGGGCCGATAACGGTGTCCGTACCGCGGGCAGTGTCGTGGTTCGAATCGAGGCCGAACTTGATCGTTGTGAACGCACAACCGACTGGGCCGTTGCTCTTGGGCGCAAACTGTATGACCCGTTTGAGGAGTGCGCGCTTGGCCATGACTACTTCCTTCCGAACCGTGTGGGTGCGCTTGTTCCTGGGCGTGTTGCTCAGCTGCTCGCCGAGCGGGGCGCGCCAGCGTCTTCATCCATTGAGCAACCCTGATGGAGAACGTCTACACATCGATGGCATTCGGGATCAGTGGATCTTGGCTAGCTGAGTACACCCTGACCGCGGTCGGGGCGGGAGTGCTGCTGTTTGATTCTGCAGGACGCGTTACTCAGTGGAACGTCGCCGGCCCGGACCTCCTCGGCGTGAGCGAGGAGGTCCTCGGTGGCTGTGGGCTTGCTGACGACGTGCTGGAGCTGCGTTGGTCTGACGGAGTTCGGATCTGCGAAGACGATGACCCCGTACAGCGGGTACTCAGCACGGGTGACCCTGCATCTGATCTGACCATTGCCATTAGCCGTCAGGGTCAGCCCTCGAAGTGGCTGACCCTCAACCTGATGCCGATTTTCGGAGTTGATCGCGAACCGCGTGCGGTGCTCGCCTCGGTCTTGGAAGGCACGCGGGAGTTGCAGGCTATGGACCCGACCGCGTCGAGCCGTTCGACGAGTTGGGCGATGTTTCATGACGCGCTCACCGCGAACTTGCTGCTCGATCGTTCTGGTGTGATTGTCGAATGGAACGAACAGGCGCTTCGGCTTCTCCGTCGTACTAACGCCGACATGATTGGCTGTCGCCTTGCTGATGTTTGCGATATCGATACCGAATGGCTGTGGGAGACCGTAGAGAACTTTGATGGCGACGGCATTGACGGTGAGACTTGGGCGTTGCCCTATGGCGCTGACGAAGTTTCCGTACACGGTCGTTTCTCGACTATCGACTGGCCCGATCTAGGGCAGGGTTTGATGGTGCAGCTCATCGGCCCCCTGAACTCGGCCGGTTTCGAGGCGCTCGACTCGTCCGACAAGAGCCTGCTCCAGCAAGTAGTTCTACCGTTAATGGTGATCACGGATCAGGGCGAGATTGTCGATGCGAACGTTAGGGCAACCGAGTTACTTGGTCAGCCTCGGCGTGATCTGCTCGGTAAGCACGTGCTGAAATTTTTGGGTGGGCTTGGCGAGGACAAGTTCCGTCTGCGAGGAGCGATTGCTCAGGCTTCACATGAGCCTGTTCCACTCGGTCGTTGCATCGTTGGAGGCAGTGGCTCAGCGGCCATTCCGGCAATGGTCTTTTTGTCGTCGGTTGATTCGGAATCACCGTCGTCGACCTTCCTGGTTCAAATGGTCGAGTCGGACTCGTCACATCTAATTCATGCTCGGCAAAGCGACGGCGCCGAGGCCTAGAGCCTGTCGTTTCCAGGCGGCCGACAGTGAGGTCAGACACAACCGGTCGCCGCGGCCCACAGGCACATCAAGCCGCCAATCGCCATCCCCTTCGTGAACTCGGTGATGGTGGTAATTACAGATTGGCAACAGGTTG
>JAHRVJ010000170.1 GCA_019090765.1 Ilumatobacteraceae bacterium | reverse complement strand
GCAATGAGCGTGCAAACCGCCTGCAGCTCCACCCTCGTGGCCGTTCACCTAGCGTGCCAGAGCATCCTCAGCGGCGAGAGCGACATGGCCCTCGCCGGAGGGGCAGTGATCTCTCCCACGCCGGGTCGCGGCTACCTCTTCCAAGAGGGCGAGATTCTGTCGCCTGATGGCCACTGCCGCACTTTCGATGCAGAGTCGGCTGGCACAGTCCTTTCGAGTGCAGCTGGTTGCGTATTGCTCAAGCCGCTCGACGCAGCGATCGATGATGGCGACAATGTTCTGGCGGTCATCCGTGGATCTGCGGTCAACAACGATGGAGCAGACAAGGTCGGGTATCTAGCGCCCAGCGTTAGCGGGCAGGCACTGGTGGTCGCCGAAGCACTCGCCATTTCCGGAGTTGACGCGCGTGACGTCTCCTTCCTCGAGGCTCACGGAACGGGCACCCTGATTGGTGATCCGATCGAGATCGCGGGCGCGACCGAGGCCTACCGAGAGACCACCACCGACACCCAGTTCTGCGCCATTGGGTCGGTTAAATCGAACATTGGTCACGCCGGGGAAGCCGCAGGCGTTGCCTCGCTGATCAAGACTGTGCTGGCTCTGCAGCACCATGAGATTCCGGCCACATTGCACTTCGAAACACCCAACCCGCAAGCGCACTTCGAGACGTCACCGTTTTATGTCAACGCCGAACTAACTCCGTGGAACCCACCCAACAGTCGACCGCGAATTGCAGGCGTCACCGGCTTGGGCGCAGGCGGCACGAATGCCCATGTCATTGTGCAAGAGGCACCAAGCAGAGTCTCCTCCGACCAACCCGAACGCAAGGAGCAACTGGTCACAGTGTCGGCCCGCTCCGCAGAAGCGGCCGACCAACAGGCTCAAGACCTTGCGGAGTATCTGCGCGCGAACCCCGACCTGCCATTGGCCGATGTGGCCTTCACTCGGCTAGTCGGCCGTCGACAGTTTCGCTTCAGTCGCGCCGTCGTCGCTTCAACCCCTCTCCAAGCGGCCGAGCAACTGGCGGCGGAGCAGCCCAACGCAACAATCACCGGTGAACGAGATGGCCCGCCCTCGTCGGTGGTGTTCATGATGCCCGGCGGCGGCGCCCAGTACGCAGGCATGGGCCGCGACCTGTATGACAGCGAGCCGGTTTATCGCCAAGCCATCGACACGTGCTGCGATTTCATCAACCCGCAGCTAGGTCTTGACCTACGCAACCTGCTATTCCCCGACGCCGACGCTGACCTCGATGCGGCAAGCCGTCGACTTGAGCGGCCATCGGTGGCCTTGCCAGCACTGTTCGTGACTGGGTATGCAACAGCCAAGCTCCTCGACTCGTGGGGCATCGAACCCAACGCGATGATCGGCCACAGCGCGGGTGAATACGTCGTTGCCTGCCTCGCCGGAGTGATGACGGTTCACGACGGCTTGGCATTGGTGGCACTCCGCGGACGACTGTTCGAAACGCTGCCGTCGGGAAGCATGCTGAGCGTCCCGCTAGCAAGCGAAGAGGTGGTTGCCCGAATGCCCGACGGATTGAGCCTCGCGGTCGCGAACGCTCCAGAAATCTCCGTCGTCGCTGGGCCAAGCGAGCTAATTGCCGAGATGGAGGCAGAGCTAGCAGCCGACGACATCGACTGCCTGCGTTTGCATATTGACGTAGCCGCGCACTCTTCCATGCTTGATCCAATTCTCGATGAGTTCCGCGCGTTCTGTCGCACGGTGCCCCTCTCGGCCCCGAATATCAGGTACGTCTCCAACCTCACCGGAACGTGGATCACGAA
This sequence comes from Ilumatobacteraceae bacterium, assembly GCA_019090765.1. Lineage (GTDB taxonomy): Bacteria > Actinomycetota > Acidimicrobiia > Acidimicrobiales > Ilumatobacteraceae > Sva-07. The sequence continues at coordinate 7,369 of JAHRVJ010000170.1, read as the reverse complement.
CGAGCAGGCCACGGGCCCCGACTACTGGGTTCGCCACCTCCGCGAGACTGTTCAGTTCGGCGTCGGAATCAACACAATTCTGGCTGAACCAAACCAAGTGTTGTTGGAAATCGGCCCAGGCCGGACACTCGTGGCGCTATCGCGATACGCCGAGTCTCAACCGGCGGCCGCTCGTCCAATGCTGCGCCACCCGCAGGAGCAATCTTCAGACGTTACGTTCGCGCTGACCGCTGTAGGTGCGGCCTGGGCTGCGGGTGCCGAGATAGATGCCGAGCGACTGATCGGCGGAACGGCCAGACAGCGTATTCCACTCCCGACCTACCCGTTCGAACATCGTCGCTACTGGGTCGACCCAGATCCAGTATCCGATCAGCCCGTAGCTAGCGGTGCGGCATTACAAAAGCGGCACGACGTTGCTACGTGGTTTTCGATCCCCAACTGGCATCGATCGGTCCCCTCTGAGGCACCCACCGGCCAGCTCGGCCCATCACTGGTGATCAGCGATGGCGGCCCTTTCTCCGAGGTCGTTCAACAACGGTTGACAGATGTAGGCAGCCGTTGCATTTCAGTCACGTTCGGACGTGGATTCCTCGTGCTGGGGCGTGACCGCTACATGGTCAACCCTGCGTGGCCCGACGACTGGACGGAGCTAATCGATCGGCTCCGCAGCTCGGGCGATCTGCCTGACCAGATCATCCACATGACCGCTGTCGGCCCCTCGCGCGGGCGCCATCGTGGCCGTTCCGACCTCATGCTGTCATTCGACTCCACCGTCGAAACAGACCATCTGAGCTTGCTCTTGCTCGCCTCCGCCTTGGGTGGCGTCGATCAACAGATCCGGCTAGCTGTGGTCACGTCGGGGGTCCATGAAGTCGGAGGCACCGAGGTCACGCGCCCCGAACGAGCTCTGCTTCACGGAACTTGCAGGGTGATACCTCGCGAGTACACCCACATCCACAGCCTCGCGATCGACATCGACCATGTTGCACACCGCGCCGGCCAGCGATTCCGATGGCAGCAACCGCATCGTTCCGAACAATCATCTGAGGACACAGCAGCCCGGCTGGTCGACGAGGTCCTTTCAAGTTCCAACGACGATGTCGTTGCCTACCGGAACGATCAACGCTGGATCCGCAACTTTGAACCGGTCCAAATTCCGCCGTCGATCCCCCAGTGGAAATCCAGCGGTGTATACCTAATCACCGGCGGGCTCGGTGGAATTGGCCTCACGATCGCCGACCATATTGCGGCCACAGCGCCAGGCGCAACACTCGTACTGGTTGGCCGCACACCGCTACCACCAACCGACACCTGGGACCGGGTCCTCAGCCAGGAGTCCACCGAGTCAGCGTTGCATCGCCAGATCACCACCGTGCAAAGAATCAGATCGCTCGGCTCAACAGTTGTCACGGCGGCTGCCGACGTGACCGACGCGACCGCAATGGAGACCTTATTCAGCGACATCCGAGCGCAACACGGCCGAATCACCGGCGTGGTGCACTCGGCTGGAGTCCTGCGCGACACACCAATCGGCATGCGCGAACCACTAGCGAACTCACCAGTGGTTGATGTAAAGGCCCGCGGCCTACTAATTCTCGATCGCCTTCTCGCCAAAGATCCACCCGACTTGCTTGTCTTGTGTTCATCGGTGAGTTCCATCATCGGGCTTCCGGGCCAAGCCGACTACACCGCCGCTAATGCATTCCTCGACGCCTACGCAACGATGAAGAACTCCTCCGGTTTCGAACGGGCGGTCACGATCAATTGGAATGCCTGGCAAGAGGTCGGCATGGCCGTAAACGCAGTCCGTTCCGACCCGAGCCAGCCAGATGACGATCAGAGCAATCTTGGTTCGACGGCGGATGTATTCATCGCCGACGAGATGCACGAAGCCCTTGGAGCAACGATCTTCACTTCGCCAATGAGCCGCCGCCACAATTGGTTGCTGGATGAGCACGTTGTGGCCAGCGGCGAAGCACTCATTCCCGGAACCGGAATACTGGAGATCATGCGCCGCGACGTCGTTGCGGCGACCGGGCGCGCCGGAACCGTCGAACTGCGCGACGTGTTTCTGCTTCGACCATTCAAAGTCGGCGATCACGAGACGCTTGAGATGAACGTAAGGGTCGAGACTGCGACCTCCGAGATCACGATCTACAGCGATGATGAGTTGGCACCCCATGCAACCGCATCTGCGGTCACTTCAGTGGTAGCACCTAACCCGCCAAACGCCGACATCAAGATTGTCGCCAAGCGGTGCTCGCTGCGATCGGAAGTATTCAACGGCTACTCCGATCAACCATTCATGCGATTTGGGCCGCGCTGGGGAAACCTGCAAAGAGTCGACTACGGCGACGCCGAGGCCTTGATCACCACTGAGATGCCGACTGAGTTCGTCGACGAACTCCAAACAATGTGGCTTCATCCTGCAGTGCTCGATATGGCTACGGGCAGCGCACAGGCCCTAATCGAAGGCTTCTCGGAGACTGAGACCTTCTACGTTCCAATTTCCTACCGTCGGGTACTGGTCCATGGCCCGATTCCAGCCACCGCTAAGAGCCACGTCCGCCTTCATGATTCGTCGACGAACGAAGTAGCCGTGTTCGACGTAACGATCTACGACGAAGAGGGCCAGGCGTCAATCGAGGTTGAAGGTTTCACGATGCGCCTGCTCGAATCGGAGAACACGCTTCAATCCAGGGAAACCGTCAACGACGCTGCCATATCCGAAAGGGACGAGTTGCCCGTCGAATCGGCGATGCGCGAAGGCATTCTGCCGACGGAAGGCGTTGACGCTCTCGACCGATTGCTGGCTGTTGAACTCGGCGCCCAGGTGGTGACGAGTTCCGTGAATGTCACCCAGTGGATCACCAACGTCGATGCTGCAGCCTCCAATGCCGAATCGGGTGGAGCGGCAGTACTGTTCGAGCGACCAGATGTTGATTCAGAATTCGTTGCTCCGGCGACACCGCTAGAACATGACCTAGCCCTGATTTGGAGCGAGCTGCTCGGCCTTGATCGGGTCGGGATGAACGACGACTTCTTCGATCTTGGCGGACAATCTCTAATCGCCATCCGACTCCTCTCCAGGATCCGCACCGACATGGGGGTGCGGCTGCAACTCACCGATCTCTTCGAAGGCTCCACCATCGCTGCGCTTGCTGGACTCATTCGCCAGGAACGTCCAGACATCGATGAGCGAGCAATCGGTGACAAACCGCCAACTGACGACTCCGAATCATCTGAGGCGGCCGACGTTCGCGAGCGCCCTCACCTAATCCCCATCTCCACCTCAGGTGAGGACGTGCCACTGTTCATCGTTCACGGTGCAAGCGGCGGAGTGTTGTTTCTGCGGAGGTTTGCCATGGAGTTCTCCGAGGAGCGCAAGGTATACGGAATCCAGGCCAAGGGGGTCGTTCGAGGAGAGGTGCCCGATACTTCCCTCGAAACAATGGCCTCGCGTTATGTTCGCGAACTACGTGAATCTGGACCGGGGCCCTACCAGCTTGGTGGATACTCGGGCGGGGGCACGATTGCCTTGGAGATGGTTCGGCGGTTGGAGCCCGACGAGGTAGCTGGCCGAGTAATCCTTTTCGACAGCGTTCTGCCCTGGGCCACTGCGCCTAGCCGTCCACTGAGGGCTCGACGCCTCCTTCGGCATATCCGGGTTAGCGGATTCTCCGCCGTCAAGCCATACTTCGCAATGATCTTTAGCGGCCGCGTCCAACACGCCAAGAAAAAGATCCGCGGCGCCCCGGTATCCGCTCCCGTTGAAACGGACACAGTCAACCTTCTAGGCCATTTTGGTGAGTTGGCGAGTCAGCACCAGATGACCCGCCTCGACGTTGACGTGCTACTCGTAGGAGCCGACAAAGTCTGGCCAACCCAGCCTGTGGACTATCAATGGGGAGAGTTCGTTCGCAACGTCAAGACCATCCGCGTCGCTGGCGACCACGGATCGATGTTCGATGCAACTAACTCAACCAATCTCGCCAGCGCTGTCCGCCCCTATCTGGCCCACCGAGAGTTGACGACCGGTTGATTGCAGGCAAGGCGCTGCCAGCCTCTGCGGCCACTTGTGGTGAATACTAGGAATCGAATGTCGGCGCCCAGAAGAAACTCGATTAGCTACGAAGAAGCAGCTTCGGTACTGATCGTCACCACTGTTGCGGCGTTTCTCGCCGTCTTCTCTGACGCCTCACCTACGGGAACAACAGCGACTGACCTCATCATCGTTGCTGCCTGCGCCGGAGTTGTCACCTGGTTAGGAGCATCAGCTCCCTGGTGGGCGCTGATGAGCGCGGCTGGTCTTGTCTTGTTGGGGGCACTGCCCGGACCGTTCTTGTGGATTGCCGTGGCCACCTTGGCATTCACCTTGAGCGGATGGATCGGGTGGGAACGCGCCAACCAGCCAATCGTCCGGTCGGTTACCGCTGGTGCCGTCGTCCAGGTCGCACTCAGGCTCGAATGGGAAGAGTTCTTCTTATCCTCAGGCATTGTGGCGGGAGTCGCGATGGGCATAATCGCCATCAGTGGGTATCTCCGGCGCCGTAGGTACGTCCGTAGACGAATACGGCTAACTGCCATGGCCGTGGGCGGATTAATACTCGTTGCGATCATTGGCCTCGGTTTCGCTGGCGCCCAAGCCGGCAGCACCGCGCGCGACGGGTACCGGGGATTACTCGACGGGCTTGAATACATGCAAGACGGAAACGTCAGCGAAGCCGAAGCCGCCCTCCGCCAAGCAGCAAACGATCTCAGCGAAGCCGAAAATAGTCTGGCTGGCCCAGCCTCTCAGCTCGCACGGTTCATCCCTGGCATTGCCCAAAACCGCAACACCGCAGTTGAGGTACTGGCAGATGCGGCGGCGGCATCTGAGTCCGCGGCAACAACCTTGCGGTTCGTAAACCTCGATCAGCTCACCGTCGATGGTGGTGTCATCGATGTCGGCGCTTTAGCCGCACTAGAAGAGCCACTCACCGACCTCGAACAAACCGTACGCGAACTGAGTGAGACACTCCGTGAGTCTGAGTCGTCGTGGCTCATCGCCCCATTGCAGTCACGGCTACAGACTGGCATCGTGCGCGCCGACCAAGCCGCGCACCAAGCCGAAGCGACAGCGGCCGCGGCTCAATTTGGGCCAGAGTTGTTGGGCGCCAACGGGCCCCGCACTTACCTCTTTGCGTTCGTCAATAGCGGCGAGGCCCGCGGCACTGGCGGACTGATGGGCAACTGGAGCGAAGTCACCATTGACAACGGTGCCATCTCAGTTACGGCAAATGGCCGCACCGCCGATCTTCAGACCAATTCGCTGCGCTCGCTCAGGCTCGACGCAACCGCTGAATACTTTCTTCGCTACGGGCCCCAAGGCGCGCTCATCGATGAGGGTGTGCTCGAAAAGTATTGGAGCAACGTAACGCTCTCGCCCGACATGCCAAGTGTCGGCAACGCGATGGCCCAAATGTACGAAACTGCAACCGGAACCGCCGTCGACGGAGTGTTCATCGTTGACCCAGCCGGAATCGCCGCGCTGTTAGCAATCACCGGCCCGGTCGAAGTTCCAGGCGTTGAGCAGCAAATCAACTCGGCGAACGCCGAACAATTCCTGACCGTCGACCAGTACGAGTTCGCCGAAAGCGACCGCGAGGACCTACTCGCCGCGGTTACGGCCGAGACAATTAGCAACGTACTGAATTCGACCTTGCCGCCGCCGCAGCAAATGGCACCTGCACTTGCCTCCGCCGTTCTCAATGGCCATATCTCTGGTTGGGCTGCGAACCCAGACGGCCAAGAACTCTTTGAGCTCGTCGGCATGGACGGCGGGCTCCCGTTGATCACCACCGCCGCGACCGACGCCATTGCTGTTTCTAGCAACAACAGCAGTGGCAACAAGATCGAAAGCTTCCTCGAACGAACCATCGAGTATCGGCCCACGGCTAACCAGCGCACCGGCCAGGTCGAGGCCACGATGAAGGTGTCACTAACCAACACCGCTCCAACCACTGGGTACGACGACTACGTGATCGGCAATATCATCGGCGAGCCAGTTGGCACCAACCGCATGCTGCTCGACATCTACACCCGGCTGGGGGTCGATTCGGTGACGATCGATGGCAACCCCGCTCCGGTCGACACGTTACGCGAGCTCGGCTACTCGGTGTACACGACACAGTTTCAGATTCCCTCCGGGGGCACGGTCGTGGTCGAGCTCAACCTGTCGGGCGAAGTCGGGCCCGGCGGGTACGAACTGGTCTACCGGCCACAATCGCTCCCGCGCTCAGACACGCTGATCGTCGATGCTAAAACCACGAGCGGAGATGACATCTTCAGCTACGAAGGCACGCTCGAGCGACGGAGCATCCTCAGCGCCAACGGGGTCCGCGCCTGGCGCTAACTAGGTTCAGCCTGCTGAGAACGACCCTTGCGATTGACCAACCAGACAACGGCCAACGCCAGGCAGAGAGAGCCAACTGCGGCCGCAGCCGACGCCAGCCAGGCTTTGCTTGCACTTGATGAAGTGCCACCTGTTCGTTCCATCGCAGCAACTCCAACTGCTCCGATCGCTGCCACCATGATCGCCACCCAGGCCGAGGCAATGGGTTGCATCTTCGCCACCAGCGGCAAAATCGCCACTGCCCACCACGCAAACAGGGCCGCTACCAGTGCTCGCTGCAACCCCACAGAACCGAACACTCCCGCCCAGCCCACCGAAGCTGCTGCAACGGCGTACCATTCAGGGCCAAGCTGACGACGCTCAATGACCTCCATCAGCACCAGCCCGACGGGTACAAGAGCAGCGATTCCAAAGTGATCTGTTTCTGGCACAGCAATATAGGTTCCGGCGAGCACAGCCAGAATTGGTAGCGGTGCAACTCCGGGAGTACGCAGGTTGCGACGCACGCCAGCCAGCAGATCGGCAAGCAGCACTGCCAACAACAGGACCGCGGCCGCGGCCCACCACCGCTCCTCATCGCCTAGTCGGGCCGGCTCGTAGGTGACGATGACGATCGCCAGGCCAATCCCGGCGCCCACGGCGCGCCACCGCGATGCCGTCTCACGATCCACGATGACCGCGACCTCACCGCCTACTTCTTCAACCGCTGCTGCTTCAACCTCTTCGGCTTCTAATTCTTCGACCTCTTCGGTGTCTTCTTCGTCTTCTTCGTCGATCTCCCGATTCTCAGATGAACCCATTACGCGGACCCAACCGAACAAATGACATCGCTGATTCTGGCAACATCGTCGCTGCTCAGACGTGACCCCGAAGGCAGGCTAAGGCTGCGCTCAAAGAGGTCGGCAGCCACTCCCCCGCCGACCACCGGGTTCTCTTTGAACACAGGTTGAAGGTGCATCGGCTTGAACGAATATC
>JAHRVJ010000169.1 GCA_019090765.1 Ilumatobacteraceae bacterium | reverse complement strand
TGTACACGAACCCTGTCTCAAGCGAACGTCGCACGCCGTCGACGGCCGCCCGACGCGACGCACCCGTCGACTGCTCAAATGCCAGGAGGTCAACCTCAAGGATCTGGTCTGTCATCAATCAGACGCTAGCGGCGTGCCGTGCGGTGAGAAAAGCGCTGGCCATCCCCCGGTGTGGACAAATACGACGTCATCGCCTTCGGTAAAACGACCCTCGGACGCGAGCCCGAGCATGCCTGACATACCCTTGCCGGAGTATGTGCGATCGAGCAACCATCCTCCGCGACGCGCCGCCCAACTGATCGCCGCATCCCCTTCAATGGTGGGGACGGCATAGTCGTCGCCGATCCAACGTGTATCAACCTCCACGTCGGCAGCAGATACCCCATCCTTCGATCCTTGCCCCTCTGGATCTGTTGCCCGTAAAAGACCGACCACTTCGTTGGCCATCTCAGCCACATCTGGCAAACCGCCATTCACCCCCTTGGCAACACCGATCGCCACAACCTCAGGCACCACCTGACCGGCGGCCATCGCCAGTGCTCGCCCCGCTAGGAGACCAGCATGAGTGCCGCCGCTTGATGAAGTGAACACGAGAGCGGTCGGCGAAATGTTCGCTTGTTCGAACTGCTCCAGAAGTTCACCAAAAGCCAACGCGTACCCGAGCGCGCCGACAGCGGTGCTCCCACCTACCGGTATCGCATACGGAGCCAACCCATCTGCAGCGAGTTGCTCGGTTAGAGCCTCCGAAGCGATCTCCAACTCGCCCCAGTGACTCTCGCCAGCTCCGGTGAAATGCAGTTGCGCGCCAAAAAGCGTTGACAGCAACTGGTTGCCCGACGCGCGCTCGGGCTTGTCTCCCGCGAGAACCAAGTGCACCTCGATACCAAGCTTGGCACCTGCGGCGGCCGTCATCCGGCAGTGGTTCGACTGAGCCGCGCCGACCGTGACCAACGCCTTCGCTCCACGCGCCAACGCCTCCCCGCAGAGAAACTCAAGCTTGCGGGCCTTGTTGCCTCCTCCGCCAAGGCCGGTCAGGTCATCACGCTTAATCCACAAGCGAACACCGCCTTCTAGAACCGGGCCAGCTTCGAGTGCGGTGGGCAAGGTCGCCAGTGAGGCTCGCTCAAGGTGTTCGAACACACAGTGCATGCTAGGCATTGATGATGTTCTGGACCATTTTCTGGATCACAGCATGGCCCGGATATCTCCGTGACTGATTGGAACCCTCACCTGCGGAGTGCGTTCGATGAGCCGTATTGGGCTGAGCTGCAATCCTTCGTAGCTGCCGAGCGGAGCGCGCATGAGGTCTACCCTCCCCAAAACGAAGTGTTCGCGGCCCTCCACCTCACGGCCTATGCCGATACGAAGGTGATGATCCTCGGGCAAGATCCGTACCACGGCGCGGGCCAGGCCCATGGCTTGTGCTTCTCTGTCCGCCACGGCATCAGAATTCCACCTTCGCTCGTGAACATTCACAAGGAACTGCATTCAGACACTGGCCTCGCAATTCCCAATCATGGCAATCTCGAAACTTGGGCTGACCAGGGGGTGCTACTGCTCAACGCGACACTAACTGTGCGCGCCGGGCAAGCAGCCTCCCACCAAAAGCACGGCTGGGAAACATTCACCGATCAGGTGATCCGGGTCGTCAACGAAAAGCAAGACCCGGTCGTGTTCATCCTTTGGGGCAACACCGCTCGCCGCAAACAAAGCCTGATCGATACCGATCGACACGCCATCATTGAGTCGACACATCCCTCGCCGTTGTCAGCCCACAACGGTTTCTTCGGCAGCCGACCATTCACGCGCACCAACCGCACCCTCCTCGAGTGGGGTCGCGAACCGATTGAATGGGACCTCGCTGCGGCTACGAATCAGGTTGCCCCCCGAGACAGCAAGCTCGAAGGAGACCACCTCTAGATGCCATGGACAACAAGCCCAAGGGTGATGGAGCTACGCGCGAAGAGCGCACCCGCCGACATCGCCGTTGGCACTCTCGACGGCTGGCGACGGCACCTCTCGGGACGAAATGCTTCGGTGCTCTCACTGTTCGGCTTCCTGACGATCTTTCCTCTCCTGCTGGTCGCGACAACGATCCTTGGATTCGTGTTAGAAGGCAACCAGTCTTTGCAAGACAGAATCGTCGACGGCTCGCTCAAGAACATCCCGGTAATCGGCCAGCAACTAGCTGAAGACCCAGCGTCAGTCGACGGCAACCTCTGGGCACTGATCATCGGCCTCGTAGCCGCCCTGTGGTCATCAACGAAGGCGTTTGTTGGCATCCAAGGCGCGCTCGACGACATCTGGGAAGTCGATGTCGACAATCGTGCCTCGATGCCAGTCCAGCGCGGTCGCGCATTGCTGGGGATCCTGTGTTTGGGCATTGTCCAGGTAGGAAGCATGTCCATCACTGTTGTGGTCAACGCCGCGAGCCTTCCCGGATTTGGCAGATCCCTCCTCGTACTTGCGACACTGGCTATCAACATCGGCATGCTTGCCGCCATGTACCGCTACCTCACCTCGGCCAAACCGGCCTGGAATGACGTCTGGCCGGGCGCTGTTGCGGCGGGAATCGTGTTCTCGTTGTTGCAGTATTTCGGCACGGCGATCGTTCAGCGAATCAGCGACAACGCCAGCGACACCTACGGCAGCTTTGCAATTGTCCTCGGATTGATCACCTGGATAGGTCTATTGGCGATTTCGGCTCTAATGTGTGCAGAATTGAATGCTGCCATCGCCCGCCACCGCAATCGATCCGGCATTGTTCCCACCTCCTGACCACGCCGCACGATGAGCCACTCGATGCCTACAGAAGCCGCTCGCTCGGCGATGCCCACAGCGATACGGGCCGTCCTGGTAGGAGGGCTGATCTACTTCTTCCTCGTGGGCGTCTCAGCTCTCGAAGCTGGCGTCAAGGTCATGGGCGAAGACACCCAGGAACGGCTGTTCTCAAGCGTCTCGAATCCGGTCGCCGGTTTGTGTATCGGCATCCTCGGCACCGTGCTGGTGCAATCCTCGTCGGCGTCAACATCGGTCATCGTCGGCTTGGTGGCGGCTGGGGCAATCGATATCGAAACTGCCGTTCCGATGATTATGGGCGCCAACATTGGTACAACGGTGACCAATACTCTCGTCTCGATAGGTAGCGCTCGACGTTCCGACGAGTTCAGGCGGGCCTTCGCCGCCGCCACAGTGCACGACTTCTTCAACGTTCTCGCGGTCGGGGTTTTGTTACCGCTTGAGCTGGCCACGGGAGTGATCTCCTCAGCCGCCGGATGGATCAGCGACCACCTCGTCGGTTCGGCGGGGTCTGATTGGAAGAGCCCCATCAAACAGTGGGTGAAAATGCCCGTCGGTTGGATCGAAGACTTCTGGTCATGGGTCGGGGCCAACGGCAACGCGCTAGGGATCTTCATGATCTGCACCGGGCTGGTGATCGTGCTGTTCTCGCTTGCACTAATCACCAAAAACATGCGCGAACTCATCGCCGATCGTGTTGAACGCTCAATGAACAGCGTGCTCTCGCGTGGTAGCGGATCGGTCGCGATGCTGCTCGGAATGCTGATCACGATGGCTGTTCAGTCATCAAGTATCACGACCTCAATCCTGATCCCGATGTCGGCAGCTGGCGTACTGGCACTCCGTAACGCCTACCCCGTAACGCTCGGCGCCAATGTTGGCACCACCATTACCGCGCTGTTGGCCGCGCTCGCCACAGGCAGTGCTGACGCGCTGACAGTCGCGCTAACTCACACAATTTTCAACATCGCGGGCATCCTGATTTTGTACGTCCCACCATTTTGGCGCGACGTACCGGTGTACTGTGCTCAATGGCTGGCCCGACTCGCTGCGGTCCGGCCAGTGTGGGCAGTGATGTATGTCATGGGGGCATTCGTCGTGCTCCCACT